>CALMKH010000216.1 GCA_937867025.1 uncultured Bacteroidota bacterium
AGCGATATGATATTGCTGAGTACGGGTGAAAGCGTCAGCCTGGTACTTGGTATGCTATTGTCCGGAATATTCTGGAACATCGGCACATGGTATCTGGGCATACCTTGCAGCAGTTCGCATACGCTTATCGGGTCGATATTGGGTGCCGGACTAGTATTTTTCTGGTTGCACGGAGGAAGCGGAGTAAACTGGAGCAAGGCCGGGGATATAGGTCTTTCCCTTCTGATCTCCCCGTTGTTTGGCTTCTCTGTCACCATCCTGCTGATGTATATTCTCAGGCGTATTGTAAAAACAAGGAAACAAATATTCAAGGAACCTGAGCCCGGATCAAGGCCGCCGCTCTGGATAAGGGCCATACTGATCAGTACTTGTACGCTGGTGAGTTTTTTTCATGGGAATAATGACGGACAAAAAGGTATCGGCTTAATGCTGATCATCCTGATAACCTTCATGCCTATACAGTTTACCCTGGCGCCTAATTTTGATGCCGGTAAGGCAATAAAGGCATTGGAGCAGATAGATGTGGCCCTCACCAATGAACTCAAGACGGATCTGCTTATCAAGACCAGGAAGGTAAGGGAAACCATAGAAAATTATACAGCGATAAAGGCGGATAAAAGCAAGACAGGGATGGAGGTTAAAAAAGCGACCATAAGTGTCCGCACCGCTTTCACGGATATTAATAAAAAGCTGGGTAATGAGCTGAAGAACTCATCATTCATGGAAAACCCTGAGAACACCAGGATCATCAGGAAGGAAATCAAGATATTCAAAGAATATACCGAGTTTTCGCCGAGGTGGGTGACCCTGATGATAGCCCTGTGCCTTGGATTGGGAACCATGATAGGCTGGAAGAGGATAGCCGTGACCATTGGCGAAAAGATAGGTAAAAGACATATGACCTACGCTGAAGGCGCCACAGCCGAGCTTACCGCTGCAGCTACCATAGGCATGAGTTCGGCCTTCGGGTTACCGGTATCCACCACGCACGTTTTGTCATCAGGCGTTGCCGGAGCGATGACGGCGTCTAAAGGTGTTAAGAACCTTCAGCCGGGAACCATAAGGACCATAGCTTTGGCCTGGATACTGACCCTGCCGGTTACCATTGTGCTGGCCGGCGGATTTTATTACCTGCTGCAGCTATTCCTCAAATAAAATTGAATACAGAAAATTCCCCTTATGAGGGGATTTTTTCGCCTGCCAATATTACTAAATAGTTAATATTATATATACTATAGTTAACCGTAACATTAAAATTCATATTGAATCAATAAATAAAATACATAATATTTCATGTTAAAAACTGTAACATCATTCCGCATTTTTATTTTCCTGCTATGTTTGACAAGCGTATCGCTGAGTGCCCAGAAGCCGTTATCCTACACGAAGCCCGTTTTTGGGAAAGGTATTGGTTTTGCTTCGGCAGACAGCAGTTTCACACTGGCCTTATCAGGTCGTATCCAAAGCATGGCTGAGGTGAGGCATGAATTAAACACTGAGCAGACCCTGGCTGATTTCTTTGTAAGAAGATGCCGTTTGAATGTCCAGGGAACAGCGTACAGTCCCAAATTGACATATCGTATACAGATTGGTTTTGCCCAAAGGGATATCACCGCTGATAATTCTGCAGCGCAGAATAACCTGATCCTGAGGGATGCGATGCTTTTTTATTCACCCTATAAATGGCTGAGGATTGGTTTTGGTCAGACCAAATTGCCGGGCAATAAACAAAGACAGGTATCATCTGCCAACCTGCAGCTCGTGGAAAGGTCAATAGTGAATAACAATTTTACGCTCGACCGTGATAAAGGCATATGGCTGTATGGCAGTTTCAACATGGGCTCACAAGTTATCAGACCGATCCTTGCAATATCCAGCGGTGAGGGAAGGATTAATTCCGACAGGAATGGTGAACTGTGTTATTCGGGCCGCCTGGAATGGTATCCCTTCGGCAATTTCACCAATAACGGTGAGCTTATCGAATCCGATCAGGAAAAAGAAAAAAAACCCAAACTAGTTATAGCCGGGGTGTACAGTTATAATTCCGCCAACAGCCGCGCGATGGGGCAGCTGGGTGAATATCTTTATAACGGGCAGTACAGCAATGTTACATATTACGGGGGCGACCTGATGTTCAAATACAAGGGTTTCTCATTTGAAGCTGAATTATATACCAGGGAAAGCAACACCGGTATCATCATCAATAAAAAAGACAGCACCCAGAGAAATTTTGTTATGGCAGGGCAAGGCATGATGCTGCAGGCGGGAATGTTCGTTTCACCCAGGAATGAAATTGCTGTCAGGTATGGCAAAATAACACCGGCCTCGGCCATCAGCTCACTGGCAATGGTCCAGGAAGAATACGTGCTGGGATTCTCAAGGTATTTTCAGAAACACAGCCTGAAAATTCAAACGGATTGTTCATACTTTAAAAACGGAAGCAGGGAATCGCTTGTTTACAGGCTTTCCAGTGTTATCACGTTTTAAGGAATCGAAAAAAAGTTTATTTTTGCGGCTCTGTCGGCCGGATGAAATACATACTATGTGCGGTGGGTTTTGTATTCTTCAGTGGCAATGCCTGTTCCCAGGTGGCCAGGTATTCGGATATCAATAATATTGGCTGGCTGGTCATGAATTTTGACGTGCGGCTTAATGACAAATTAGACATTGTTTCAGATCACCAGATAAGGCGGGACGAATGGGGATTGAAAAGCCAGCAGTATCTTCACAGGGCCGGTCTTAATTACCGGGTAAATAAAAAAGTGTCTCTGTTGGCGGGTTATGCATTTATTCAGACGTTTCCGTACGGCGACATGAATTATCCTGTGTCGTCCAGCAGGGTGAATTTCCCGGAAAACCGCATATTTCAGCAATTGACGGTAAAAGATCAGGTGGGAGCCATGGAGCTGACGCATCGCTACAGGCTTGAACAACGGTGGGTGGCCAGTCAGATCCGCGAGTATTCACATGACATCAATGAATGGAAAATGAGTAACCGTTTCCGGTATATGCTCAGATTTCAGATGCCGTTCAGAGGTGTTGTCACGGAAACCAAATCCTGGTATTTTGCAGGATATAACGAATTATTCCTGTCGTTCGGCAGGCATGTCGGGTTCAATGTATTCGACCAGAACCGGTCCGCGCTGTTAATAGGCTATAAGGCCGGGAAGGTTTTCCGCCTGGAAGCAGGTCCTTTTGCACAGATACTTCAATTGGGCGCATTGCGGAATGTGCCGGGGCTGGCTCCTGATAAAACCATTGTGCAGTATAATCTGGGGTACACGGTCAATGTGTATTTCAATTTTGATGCAGGTAAAAAAGCTCCCTGATTTTAGATAAATTTGCGCACGATGAAAATTTCCCTCATAGCGGCGATGGATATCAATAATGCCATCGGTTATCACAATCAATTGATGTGGCATTTGCCCGACGATTTCAAATGGTTCAAGAAACATACGCTCGGCAAGCCTGTAATTATGGGAAGGAACACGATGAATTCACTCGGGAAACCACTGCCCGGGCGCTTGAACATCGCTCTCTCATCAACAGACAATGACATTATCGAAGGGTTCAGGCATGCATACAGCATGAATGAAGCCATGAAGCTTGTGCCTGAAAACGCTCCCGAGATCATGATCATAGGTGGGGGCCACATTTTCAAGCAGACCCTTCCGGTGGCAGACCGCATGTACATCACAAGGATTCGTCATGGGTTTGAGGACGCGGACACGTATTTTCCCAGGTGGAATGAGGAAGAATGGGAGCAGGTGTTCAGCGAGCATCACCCAGAAGATGAAAAACACAAGTTTCCTTTTGAATTTATTATCCTCGACAGGATAAGGTTATCGTAAGGATCAGAAATGATAGTTGAGGGATAAAACCCTTAATGGGTTGAAAAGCACCGCCACATTGGATTCACTCGGAAAACCCGGTGTTTCGGAACTTTTGTACCGGAGAACGGAAATACCGGTTTCCGCCGTAATGGAAATATGTTTTGCAGGGCGGTATTTAATCCCAAGGGCGGGGGCAGCGCCGAATGACTGAACATTAATGCCATAGGCAATATGATAGGGAGCCGCCGAATCCCATTGACCAATACTTATTCCGCTGTATCTTGCAGTTGAATATACCAGGTCTGCGCCTACAAATATCTGAACGGCCGTAGAGGATACGGTATTTTCAGCGCCAAGCCTGAAATCCTTGCCAAAGAATTTTCCTTTATTGTTGTCGAAGCCCTTGCTACTGCTGGCCTGATACTGGTAGGAGTGTTCAAGGTAATCGAATCCTGCGCGCAGCGACCATTTATCGGCGTGATACTTGTACATGAACCCGTTGGCATAGTTGGTTGCATATACTGTTCCGGGATTGTAAAAATTCATCATCACTTCATTGACATTTAATGCATTCAGGCCAATCTCATGCCTTAATGTGCTCGTCCCTCCTTTTGAACCGAATTCACAGGGACACATCTGGGTTTTGGCAGGAAGACAATAAAGACAGATGACAATGGTAAGCAGTTTTTTCATCAATGGATATTCAAAGATAACGAAAAAACCGGCAATTCATTGTTTTAAAGGGCAGGAAGGAATTCAGGACATCCTTCCTGCCATTAGCGGTCAGTGCATGGAATGCAGTGCCACGCGGTTGCCTTCGGTATCGGTAAAATGGGCGATAAAGCCGTTTTCACCGATAGAGGTTTTAGGCACCATGATCCTGCCGCCGGCTTTTTCTACTTTGGAAAGCGGTGTGCTGAGATCATCCCCGCCGTTGAGGTAAACGATGCTGCCTTTGGCTGATGGTTCGTACCCTTCACCCTGCACAATAGCACCTCCCACATTATCGGGATTGCTGTTCGGAAGAAAGCCCATTTTGAGGCCTGTTGGGCTGTCGATTTTGTGGATTTCAGCGCCCAATACTGCAGAATAAAACTCGCAGGCTTTGTCGAAATTTTTTGCCGGTATTTCAAACCAGTTGATAACGTTTGCCATATGTTTAAGATTTAAATTTAAGTAGGCACGAAAATATAGGCTTGAGGAGTATTGTCAAATTTATTATTCGCAAAAACGTATATTTCTGAATTCTAATATTATTTGGTGATTGTCATATATATTGTAATTTTGTGATCATTTTCCAAGGTATAAATCGTAGTTTTCTATGGCTAAAAAGGGAAACCTGTTCTTTTTGATCAAATCACTTTCGAAGGCGGAAAAGCGCTATTTTAAGGTGTTTGCCAATGCCGGCAGGTCAGATGCCAATTATATCCGTTTGTTCGATTTTATCGATTCGCAGGATGCAGCGGATGATACGGCCATACGAAACCATTTTAAAGGTGAAGCGTTTATCAGGCAGTTGCATGTTGCCAAAATCTACCTGACCGATATGCTGATGAAAGCTTTGAGGAATTATTATTCCGACGACACCGTCGATGCCATGCTGCTGGATATGCTGAAGGATATAGGGATCCTGTTCCGCAAGGAATTGTATGACTTGTGTGAAACAAGGATAGACAAAGCCGTCGCGCTTGCCGCCAGGTATGAAAAAAATGCCCTGCACCTTGAAGCCCTGGCATGGAAAAGAAAATTGCTGAAGGCCCGCCGCGCAAATAATAATGCCGGATCGGGAGATATACTCCTCCAGGAAGAAATCGTTTTGCGCAAGCTTGACGAGATCAGGGCAAGCTGGCATGACATGGAACACATTTTTGAGAAGGCTAATGACAGCTCCTTTCCACGGAAATTAAAAAAGAACAAGCCGTTGAGCCTTCAGGCAGCTTCGCTGAGGCATCATATGCTATATATCTATTTTTTCATGAACGGGCGCACAGACAGGGCAGCAGAGGAGATTACGGAACTCATTGACCTCATGGAACGGCAAGCGCACAGAATTGAAGATGACCCGGCCTCCTATGTCACGGCCCTCAGCAATAAAATAAGCATACTGTTCAATGGTCGCCACTGGAAAGACATAGAAGAGCTGGTGGGTGCCATGCGCGAGGTCCCTTCCAGGTACAGGCTGGGCGACAACAGGTTCACGGTCAGGTTATGGCTGAGAATATTCAACCTGGAGCTTGAACTTTACAGGGATACCAGGCAGATAGGCAAGGGTCTTCAACTGACGAATGAAGTGGAGGAGTTCTTTCAGGCGCACCGGCATGCCATTCCGCAGGATTACCATATCATGATAAGCTACCAGGTGGCCAGTATGTATTTTATGGACGGGAACTTTTCAAAATCCCTGAAATGGGTAAACAGCATTATTAATGAAAATTTTGAAGAAACCAGGGTTGACCTGCAGTGCTATGCGCGGTTTCTGAACCTCATACTGCATTTTGAGCTTGACAACATACTGGTGCTGAGGTACGCCGTTGACAGCTGCAGGCGTTTTATGAAAAAGAAAAGGAATAACAGCGAAGCGGCTCAGAAGCTCCTGTGGTTATTCTCCAGGCTCAGTCTTTCTGACCCCGGCGACTACAAGGATATTTTCCGGAAATGGACAGAGGATAGGGAGCTGCTCAGGTTCGGCGAGGAATTTAAGGATTACCTGGATGTGAACGAATGGGTGAACGGGAGGATTCGCTAGGGGGAGCCTGTGCGGAGAAGATCAATTGACGTAAAATTCAGGCCCAAAAGTAGGTCAATCGT
Organism: uncultured Bacteroidota bacterium; assembly: GCA_937867025.1. Classification (GTDB taxonomy): domain Bacteria; phylum Bacteroidota; class Bacteroidia; order NS11-12g; family UBA955; genus JABMMZ01. Next base: position 6,642 of record CALMKH010000216.1, read on the forward strand.
CTTTTATTAAGTAATATTGCACGCTGATAAACACACACATTAATGGAACAATTTCAATACTACAGCCAGGTCGGCCAGGATAAGTATGTCTATGAAACGTTTTTCATGAACAGGAGGGACGGGTTTTTCCTGGACATCGGGGCGCACGACGGAATTGACAAGAGCAATTCGTATTTCTTTGAAAAGTTTATGGGATGGAAAGGTATTTGTGTGGAGCCTATTCCCGAGATATTCGAAAGACTGAGGAGCAACAGGTCATGCATATGTATCAATGCAGGTGTGTCGGATAAAAATGGCACAGCCACATTCTGGGAAATCAAGGGCTATTCGGAAATGTTGTCGGGGCTGGCTGAGAATTACAACGAGCAGCATAAGCAGAGGATAAGCAGGGAGCTGGACCTGCATGGCGGGGAATTAAGGGAGATAGATATCAGGATTTTTGACATCAATACCATCCTCAGGGATCAGAAGATCGAACATGTCGACTATTGTACGATTGACGTGGAGGGAAGCGAAGAGAAAATATTGTCCGTTTTTGACTCCAAAGCATTCGACATCGAAGTATTTACAGTTGAAAACAATTACCAGGATAAATCCTTAAGGAACCTGATGCGTGATAAAGGGTACAAACTGCATTCGAAGATCGATTTTGACGATGTGTTTGTAAAACGGAAGAAATGGTATTTGTGGTA
>CALMKH010000217.1 GCA_937867025.1 uncultured Bacteroidota bacterium
TTGCGTTTGGATTGTATATGAGACAATTAATTGTAGGGATATGGTTGCTCCTCACCCTCAATTCTTCAGCGCAGACAACTGAAAAGACACGTATACTGCTGATTTTTGACGCTTCCGGCAGTATGACGACTCCCATTGAAAAAACAACAAGGATGCAGGTGGCAAAACGCATGGCCCTAAAGATCATCGACAGCCTCGCTACCTTTAAGAATGTGGAGCTTGCGTTGCGCGTCTATGGTCACCAGAAGACTGTGGACATGAAGGATTGCAAGGACTCAAGGCTGGAAGTCCCGTTCGCCCCCAATAATATAGTGATTATGAAAAAACGGGTGAACAGTCTTATCCCCAAGGGCTGGACCCCGATAGCGTATTCCCTGCAGGAATGTGAAAAGGATTTTCCCCAGGAAAAAAACGTGCGTAACCTCGTTATCATCATTACCGACGGCCTGGAAGAATGTACCGGCGACCCGTGTGCCATCTCGCAGGCACTGCAGAAAAAAGGCATATTCCTGAAGCCTTTCATCATAGGCCTCGGATCTTCAGAACAATTCAGGTTTAAATTCGAGTGTGCAGGTACATATTATGACGCCAACAATGAAAGGGATTTTGATAATGTTGTGGGAGTGATCATTTCCCAGGCCATGAATGCCACAAGTTGCCAGGTGAATCTTCTTGACAAGCAATTACGGCCTATAGAAACCAATGTGCTGATGAGCATTTATGATGCGGCGACTAAAAAAATGCTGTTTAACTACGAACATACCATGAACGGCAGGGGAGTCCCGGATACATTGTTCCTCGATCCTGTGAGAAAATACGATTTTGTCATCCATACCATGCCACCGGTTATTAAGAACAATGTTTCACTTGTGGTGGGAAGGCATAATACAATCGCCATTGACGTGCCTCAGGGCAATATTGAATTCATCTGTACAGGCAAGACTAATTACCAGGACCTTAAAATGGTGGTCAGGGTGCATGGAAAACATGAAACCATTAACGCCCAGACCTACAATACCACTAAAAGATATCTGACGGGAGCATATGATATAGAGATACTTAGCGTGCCGAGGATCACGTATGACAGCGTGATGGTCGATCAGAACAAGACAACCTCCATCAATATAGCCCAGCCGGGAAGGTTGCAGATTAACAAATCCAGGGATATCGTAGCCGCTATTTACATGATCAGGAACGGCAGGGTGGAGTGGGTGTGCGACATTTCCGATGCCTATTACCAGACTATTATCATGCAGCCCGGTAAATACTACCTTATGGGAAGGAATAAGCCTGAAACAAAAACTATTTATAGTTTTGAAAAAGAATTTACAATCACCTCAGCAGGAACGACAGAAATAAATATATAATGCAAGCCATAGCAATTTTAGGAAGTAATGACACACGCTCCGGATTCGGCGCAGGGCTTTTGGAAGCCGGTAAACAGGATAAACGTATTGTCGCGCTGTGCGCAGACCTTACAGGTTCACTGAAGATGGATGCCTTCAAGAAGGAATTTCCTGACAGGTTTTACCAGGTAGGGATCGCCGAGGCTAATATGATGGGCATTGCGGCGGGTCTTGCAACAGCAGGAAAAATCCCTTTTACTGGCACGTTTGCCAATTTCAGTACGGGAAGGGTTTACGACCAGATCCGCCAGAGCATAGCCTACAGCGGGAAAAATGTCAAGATATGCGCCTCTCATGCCGGGGTGACACTCGGGGAAGATGGAGCCACACACCAGATACTCGAAGATATTGGTATGATGAAAATGCTTCCGGGCATGGTCGTTATTAATCCTTGTGATTTTAACCAGACCAAAGCCGCTACCATTGCCATCGCCAAACATGAAGGTCCTTGTTACCTGAGGTTTGGACGCCCGAAAGTGCCTATTTTCACTGCTCCTGACCAGGTGTTTGAAATAGGGAAGGCCGTTACCATACAGGAAGGTGCCGATGTGTCTATTTTCTGTACCGGTCACCTGGTGTGGAAAAGCATTCAGGCCGCCCAGGCCCTTTCTGAAAAAGGCATCAGTGCTGAAGTGATCAATATCCATACCATCAAACCACTGGATGAACAGGCTGTCCTGGATTCAGTCCGGAAAACCCGCTGTGCCGTCAGCGCGGAAGAACATATGTATAATGGCGGACTGGGAGATAGTATCTGCCAGCTCCTGGCGCGCAATCTTCCAATGCCACTGGAAATGGTGGGTGTGAACGATACTTTTGGCGAAAGCGGCACGCCTGACCAGCTGATGGCTAAATATCACCTGGATGTCATTGATGTTGTCAATGCAGCCGAAAAAGCCATTGCCAGAAAACAGTAACGGTCTACCGGTTGGGTTAGTATGGCCCAGATCCCTGACTTTATAAAATGTCTTTAAGCCCCTTTTTCCAATTCTTTTCAGAGTACTCAACTGTATCCGCGGGGGCATTTCCCTGATCCAGTTATTAATTGTATGTATCAGCCTGTTGCTGTTTTCTTGTTTTTTCAAAGAAATAGGTATTGTTTTGTACTACTAAATTTATACGGTTATGAAAATATTAAAATTCATCGGTTTCCTTGTGGTCCTGGTTGTGGTTATCGTATTGGTAGCCGGGGCTGTTATGAAGAAAGACTTTCATTTTGAAAGGAAAACTACTATCAATGCTCCTAAAGACAGGGTATGGAACAACATTGTGATGTTTGAAAATCATAAGAAATGGTCGCAATGGCAGCAGTTGGACCCGAAAATGAAAACCAGCATATCCGGTATGGATGGTACTGTCGGGGCTAAAATGAGCTGGGAAAGTGAACATAAGGAGGTGGGAAAGGGCAGCCAGACCATTAAATCCATTAGGGATAACGAGCGCATCGATTATGATATGGACCTGGGGCAAGGTACAAAACCTACAAGTTATTTTAAAGTCACGGGAGATTCTGTCAAAACGGATGTAGCATGGGGAATGGATGCACACATTGGTTTTCCGTTCAATGCCATCGCAGGTATATTCATGACCGATAAAGCCATGAATGAAATGTTTGACAAAGGCTTGTCCATGCTGAAAGAAACATCTGAAAAAACGAATGATACGCATTGAACGTCTGACCGCAAGTTTTCAAATGCGGTAACAACAAAAAAGACAGCTTCATAAGCTGTCTTTTTTGTTTGGGGTAATCAATGGGATTCGAACCCACGACCCTCAGAACCACAATCTGATGCTCTAACCAACTGAGCTATGACTACCGTGTTTTAGGGGTGCAAATATAAAAATTATTATTTCATTTGCCAAAAAGAATTTAAGATGGTCTATGCCCTGATCCCGTGCTCAGAACGGATATCCAATGCCAAAGTTGACGATGGAATATTTTGTAAAGTATTTATTACGTGCAAATTCTGTAATCACCCATCGCTGTCCCGGCGGCTTTTCAGGGTTGTGTACCTGCATTCCCCAGTCGAGCCTGAGCAGGAAGAACTGGAAATCAATTCGTATGCCAATGCCTGTGTTCATGGCAAACTCATTGAGAAAAGTAGCTGCCATAATCCGTTTTGATGCATCGAGCGTGCTGTCGACATTCCGGTGAATCCACACATTGCCGGCATCAAAGAATACGGCCGCTTCAAGCTTGTTCTGTATGACATCGAACCGGTATTCGGCATTCGCCTGGATAATCAGGCTTCCAGCCCGGTCAATTCGGTAGTTTTTTGAGCTTTCATAATAGCTGCCGGGACCAATGGTACGCGGCCTCCAGGCTCTTAAGCTGTTCGCGCCGCCTATAAAGAACAACTTGTCAAACGGCACGATCTTCTGGTTGAGGAATGGGTGCACAATGCCCACATTCAGCCGTACGGCTGTAGAATTATTTTCATCCAGGACTGTACTGCACCTGACATCGAGCTCTGATTTTGCGTATTGGTAATAATTTACCTTGATGAACTGATAGGATGTGTCCTCCCTGTTCTCGGTATCGGCTATGCGCCTGATAAGCCTGTGCAGGTTACCCCCAAGTTCTATGACATTGGCCCGGATAAAGAAGGTCGACCTGCTCTTCGTGGTGTTGCGGTCGGAATACAGGAAGCTTAAACCGGTCGATGTAACCAGTGTATTGGCAAACAGCCTTTGAATAAAAGCGCTGTCAGCACGCCCGGTGAGATTGATCTCTCTCAGTGTATTCTTACTGAAAGCCATCTCCAGTACGTTCAGGAACCAGGTGGTCCGTTTGGTTTGCAACTGGTACTGGTAGGTGAGGGGCAATATACGCCTGAGGTAATCGGGATTTTCTTCGTAAAGGAAAGACAGGTTAAGGTTCGTTTTAAGGCTTTTTAACTTTTCCCATTTATCAACCGGTTTGACCAGCTTCATCCGCGCAAAAGGCAAAACGATCTTGCCGAAGGAATTGGCTTTGGGAATACTGAGTGACAGGTTGAGGCTTTGCTGGTATGCAGGCCTGAAATTCTTCAGAGTGTGATCCACAGAATCCCTGTACAGCTGCGCTTCTACCCGCGTGTTGGCGCTGACCTCGAAAACTTCGGCATTCCGGAACAGGTTGCGGTGTGTCCAGATAAGGCTGTTGGCAATACCGTAAGAGTTGCCGAAATTGACATTCTGAATGCGGTTGAGCTGCGAGACTATGCCTTGCGGTTCGATTGTAAAAGCCTGCCTGTAGTTGGTCTTGAGCGTGATAATCGCATCCAGTCCGTCGACAGAGTCTTTCACAGACTTGTTAAAGGAAATGTCTATAAACTTGAAGATGGGAAATTCGCTGAGCCTGCTATAGGTGTTCTCCAGTTCTATATACCGGTAAATATCGCCTTCCCTGATCGTAATGTTCTTGGCTATCACATTGGGTTTTATCGGGAAACCGTTCAGATAGAAATTCATATCCGCATAACGGACAGGAGGCTGTATCCTGTGAGTTTCATCATCATTTTCAAAGATAACGGCCACGTTGTTGATCCTTTTCCTGGTAAAACGCTCCCCATCCGCTTTGTTGGCAACTGCAATGTTAATGATCACGCTGTCGCGCATCTTCATCGTGTCCATCTCGATGTCGATATAATCCTTGTTGAAATCATAATACCCGTTGTTTTTAAGCAGGAGGGTAAGCCTGTTCCTTTCTTTGGTAATAGTTTCCACATCGACAATATCACCGCTTTTGAGATACGATTCAGCCATGTTGGCATTCAGGAATTTATCGATCTCCGCATCGTCTGCCGCCAGGTTCACTTTTTTAATGATATAGGCGCTATGAGGAATGATATAATAAGTCACCACGGCTTTTTTCCTGTGATACGTAATCTCGTGCTTGACTTCACAATTAAAGTATCCTTTGCTGAACAGGTAGTTTTTCAGGTTTTCCTCTGACCGCCTGATCTCCACCGTATCGAGCAGCACGGGTTCTTCCCCGGCTTTCCGCAGCCACCTTCTTAACCTGTTGGATTCATTCTTCTCGGGGTGTTTTTTACTTGTGCCGAGGTTGTACATTCTGAGATGAAACCTTCCCAGTATGAAAATTTTCCTGTTTGGTTTATGCTTGATGTAAAGCGCTTTGTCATCGTCTATCTTACCCAGCACCTTGCCGAAGATCGTATTCCCTGAATCACTTGTCCTGACTTTGTTTTTCACCAGCAAATATTTACCTTCGGGCACTAATTTTGTGGTTCTGCACCCACTTGCCACAAGCAAAATCAAAAGCCCCAAAACACGTAAGCAGTGATTAGTAAAGCGAATATTCAATATGTGAAAAGCCTTCAGGATAAAAAACAAAGACAAAAATATGGCCAATTTGTTGTTGAAGGTGAAAAAAGTATAACCGAATTGTTGACAAGCCGCTTCGAGTTGGTGCGCATGTATGCTTTACAAGAATGGATGCAAGTCAACCAAAAGATTATCAATAAGGTAACTTGCGAAACTGTGACATTCAACGAACTGAAACAAATGTCCGTACACCAGGCACCCCAAAGCGTTTTGGCGATCGTCAGGATCCCGGCGTCTGCCCAGCCAGATCCCGGCCAGCGCTACATCCTGGCTCTCGACGCCATACAGGATCCCGGAAATCTGGGCACCATCATTCGCATCGCCGACTGGTATGGCATCAGGCAGATTGTCTGCAATAAGGGATGTGCAGATGTTTACAACCCCAAGTGCATCAATTCAACCATGGGAAGTTTTCTGAGGGTTGAAATAGTCTACGGCGAGATACCAGAAACAGCTGAAAGCATCGGGTTTCCGCTGATCGTAGCAACCCTCGACGGTGAAGACGTGCATGAAAGCGCGTTCCGGAAAGGTATGATCGTCATAGGAAATGAAGGCCACGGCATACACAAGGACATTATTAAGGCGGCAACGCACAGGGTCACTATTCCAAGGAGGGGAGGAGCTGAGTCGCTTAATGCCGCCGTCAGCGCCGCAGTGATCATTGATAACCTCATGCGGTAACCGTGAGCTCATCTAAAAAAAAATCCCGGTTTTAAACCGGGATTTCAGTTCTATGGAAACAAATTACATTTATTTCTTAGCCTTGCAGCAGGCATCGCCTTTACTGCAGGTCTTGTCATTCTTTTCGCTGCACACCTTTTCGCCGCTGCATCCTTCATGAGCGCCGTGATGCATCATGTTGTCCTTTTCGCAATGGGCTTCATCCTTGCCGCTGCAGCAGGCTGCTTTAGCACCGAAATGTTTGTTGGCATGCTCAGCGCCGCAATTGGTCATGCACTCGTCCCTGGAGCTGCATTTTTTACCGCATGATGCCATGCATGGTCCGACAAATTCACCTTTTTCATTGTACATAGCCATGCAATGAGCTTTCTGGGCTGAGTCGCAACCCATACTGTCGCACATTCTGGCACACTGTTCCTTAGTCATGGACGCGCAGGATTTCATGTCGCATTTGCCATGCTTCATGCCGTGCTTCATGCCGTGCTTCATGCCGTGATGATCGCCGCAGCCGCCGTGCATTTCCATTTTGCCATCGCCGCAGCAGGCTCCTGCCATTTCAGTGCCGTTGTTTCCGCCGCTCACAGCAATATATGGAGCAATAACCAGGGAAACAATGCTCATAAGTTTAATGAGAATGTTCATTGATGGACCTGAAGTGTCTTTAAACGGATCGCCCACTGTATCGCCGGTAACGGAGGCCTTGTGAGGCTCGGATTTTTTATAGAAGGTTTCGCCGTTAATGACTACGCCTTTTTCAAATGATTTTTTAGCATTATCCCATGCACCTCCGGCATTGCTCTGGAAAATACCCATCAGAACGCCTGAAACAGTTACTCCTGCAAGCAGTCCGCCCAATGCTTCCGGACCAAAGGTGAAACCTATAATCAGCGGAGTGATCAGCGCTATGGCTCCCGGAAGTATCATTTCGCGTATGGAAGCTTTGGTGGAAATGGCCACGCATTTTTCGTACTCAGGTTTAGCTTTGTATTCCATGATGCCCGGGATTTCCCTGAACTGCCTGCGAACTTCGTGAACCATGTCCATCGCAGCTCTTCCCACAGCCTGTATGCACAGTGCCGAGAAAACAAAAGGGATCATGCCGCCTACAAACAGGCAGGCCAGTACATTGGCATTGTAAATATCTATCCTGGCGATTCCGGCTATTCCTACGAACGCTGCAAACAGGGCCAGTGAGGTCAGGGCAGCAGAAGCGATGGCAAAACCTTTACCTGTAGCGGCGGTTGTATTACCTACGGCATCCAGGTTATCCGTGCGCTCACGCACTTCAGGAGGAAGCTGGCTCATTTCGGCAATACCTCCTGCGTTGTCGGCGATAGGTCCGAATGCGTCAATGGCAAGCTGCATGGCTGTTGTAGCCATCATTCCGGCGGCAGCGATAGCTACGCCGTACAAGCCTGCAAAATAATATGATCCGATGATGCCGGCAGCCAGTGTCAGTATGGGAATAACAGTAGATTTCATACCTACTGAAAGCCCGCCGATGATATTTGTGGCATGACCGGTCGATGATTGCTGTATGATGGAATTAACAGGCGGTTTACCCATAGCGGTGTAATATTCGGTTACAACGCTCATAATGGCTCCAACAACGGAACCGACCAGTATGGCCATGAAAACGCCCATCCTGGTAAACTCCTGGCCACGAAGGCTGAGAGTTTCGGGAAGCATGTAATTCACTACGAAATAAGAGGCAATAACGGTTAGGATGATAGACGACCAGTTACCCATATTGAGGGCATTCTGAACGTTTGATGTTTCGTCCTTGATACGCACGAACCAGGTGCCTATGATTGAGAAGACCAGTCCGAGACCGCAGATCACCATCGGCAGGAGGATAGGTGACATGCCGCCGAAGTTGTCCTGGACACTGATTTCCTGTCCGAGAACCATGGTAGCGAGAATGGTGGCGACATACGAACCGAAAAGGTCGGCGCCCATACCGGCAACATCACCTACGTTATCGCCCACGTTGTCGGCAATCGTGGCAGGGTTGCGCACATCATCCTCAGGGATACCGGCCTCTACTTTACCCACCAGGTCGGCTCCCACGTCGGCAGCCTTGGTATAGATACCGCCGCCTACACGGGCGAACAACGCAATGGATTCAGCTCCCAAAGAGAAGCCTGTAAGTACTTCTATGGCTGTTTTCATGTGGTCGACATCTACAGCATCACCGTTGAAAACATTGAATATGTTCAGAAACACAATGAACAAACCACCGAGGCCCAATACGGCAAGTCCGGCCACTCCGAGTCCCATGACGCTTCCGCCGGTGAATGATACCTTAAGGGCCTGTTTCAGGCTTGTGCGGGCCGCCTGCGTGGTACGGACATTGGCTTTGGTCGCCACCTTCATGCCGATATACCCCGCTGTTGCGGAAAACACTGCCCCGATAATAAACGCTATGGATATGATCCAGCTTGAATGGATCTCTTTTCCATTTACTTCATGAATTGTTCCGGAATAAGCCAGTAAAGCTGCGGCAAATACAACGAAAATACTTAAAATCTTCCACTCTGCCTTCAGGAAGGCCATGGCTCCGTCGGCAATATAACCGGCAAGTTCCTGCATGTTTTTGTCGCCAGCATCCTGCCTGCTTACCCAGGCCGATTTAATGGCCATTACCAATAATCCCAATACACCAAGTGCCGGGACCAGATATAAAACTGAATGATTCATAAATAAATGTGTTTCTAAATTTAAGGGTGCAAAAATAAGCAAATACTTTGAAAATGTATATTTTTTCCGAAAAGCTGGGCGAACACAAGTATTTTCAAGCGTTCGGGATGTCTGCATCCACCACCGGGATATGCAGGCGGCTGCTTAACATGGCCATGAAGTTCTTTTTGCTCTCTTCCTGTTGCGACAGGTTAAACCACAGCCTGGTTGAAGAAGGAATATAAAACATCGTAACAGGAACGTCTCCCCCTTGCAGGGTAAATTGCCAGTTCCTTGCCCTGCCGCGGGTTGACCGCACTTCGATACGGTGCCCGGGTCCGATGGAATGTTCTTTCTGCCTGGTGCCAAAACCATTCATGATGGTTCGCCTGATGCGGCCGGGCATAATCTCCAGGCGGACACAGACCGGCTGTGTCGCCAGTATAAGTGAAATAAGCGGTAAAAGACCCAGGTAAAACTTATGGCTGGTTTTAAGATCGTATAAATCGAATGAAAATAAAACAATGAGTAGAAAAGCCAAGGCCAGGAGCGGAATGAGGTGCGTTATCACCACGCCCCTGACAAAACGGTAGGAAGGCACCATGTTCAGCTCCACTTTTTCGGGAGCCAGGGAAATAAGCTTATACGGAGAAAAGTTCTGTCCGTCAGGTTGGTCTATGCTTCTGTCCGCGTGATCCATACAGTTTGCGAATGAAGCAAAAATAAACGATGAAAACAAGTTCAGGCATGATGATTAAAAATTCATCGCATATGGTCCTCAGGAAACATCTGTATTCTCAGGCAGAAAATGTGCAGCAGGTGGCTGTTCAGGTTTGTACCGGCAATAGAAGAGAAACGCTTATCAATTCAATTACATGGTCCCATCACTCCACCCAGCTCTTGTAATAATGCGGATCTTCCATGCCCAGTGCGGCTTCGGTGATCTTCAGCGGGTAAAACGGATCTATCATCACCGCGAGTTCCCTTGTTTCTTTCGCGCCTATGCTTTTCTCGACTGTTCCCGGATGCGGCCCGTGCGGAATGCCTTTAGGGTGCAACGTGATCATGCCTTTTTCGACGTGTTTGCGGCTCATAAAATCTCCATCAACATAATAAAGCACTTCGTCCGAATCCACATTGCTGTGGTTGTATGGCGCGGGGATGGCCAGGGGATGGTAGTCGTACAGCCTCGGAACAAACGAACAGATCACGAAATTATGCCCTTCAAAAGTCTGGTGTATCGGTGGCGGCATATGCACTCTGCCGGTAATGGGTTCATAATTATGGATGCTGAATCCGAAGGGATAATGATAGCCGTCCCAGCCTATAGCGTCGAAAGGATGAGAAGCGTACACATAAGGGAACAGTTCGTCGCCTTTCTTGATGATCACTTTAAAATCGCCTATTTCGTCATGTGTTTCCAGGTTTTCCGGAACTTTGATGTCGCGTTCGCAGTATGGTGAATGTTCAAGAAACTGGCCGCTCGTATTCAGGTAGCGTTTGGGCGGACGTATGGGGCTGAATGATTCCGTAATGAAAAGCCTGTTGTTCTCATCATTGAAATGCAGCTGGTAAATAACGCCGCGGGGCACCACCAGGTAATCGCCGTATTCGAAGGGGATCTGACCGTAAAGGGTTTTCAGGATTCCGCTTCCTTCGTGTATGAAGATCACTTCATCCGCGTCCGCGTTTTTGTAGAAATAATCTTTCATGGACTGTTTGGGTGCGGCGCTTATAATATACAGGTCGTTATTAAAAAGCTGTATAACCCTGCTTTCGAGATAATCGTCTTTCGGAGCGGTTTTAAAGGTCAGGAAACTGCGGTTCTGCATATTGTTGGCAATACCTGCTTTCGGCGCAATGCTGACCGGTTTGCCTATGGATCTTACCAGTGTCGGCGGGTGAGAATGATAAACGAGGGAATATGTGCTGGAGAAACCTTCAGTACTTACTAATTCTTCAGAATACAAGCTCCCGTCAGGCTTGCGGAACTGTATGTGTCTTTTTTCAGGAAATTTTCCTGCTTTATGGTAATATGGCATAAAAATCTTTTAAATTTGTGGGTAAAATTAATGAATATTTGTAATATGTTAAACTTTAAATCTCTTTGTTTTCCTATCCTTGTAATTGTATTTATTATATGCGGAACGGCATGCAAAGATGCTAAAAGTGGAAGATATATTTCAGAAAACGATACAACATATTCACCTGATATCCGGAGTGTCAGCAAAAAGATCAACGCCAATCCCACCAATCCGGAATTATACTACAACCGCTCGAATGCCTTTTATGAAGAAAGAAATTTCAAGCAGGCGGTACTCGATATTGATTATGCCATAAAACTCGATTCTGTAAACGCGCTTTATTTCTACAAAAAGGGTGTGTACATGCTGGATAATGATACGGCCAACGCCAGGGAAGCAGAGCGTTCATTCAGGAAAGCCCTGGCGCTCGACCCCACATTTTTCGATGCGCATATCAACCTCGGAAAGCTGTTGCTGGCCAAGCAGAGATATAAGGAAGCGGAAGAGAATTATACCCAGGCAAACAAATTACGGCCCGGCGATCCCATGCCTTTCTTTTACATGGGCATTATAGCCAAGGAAATGAAAGATACAGCCAAGGCTGTTGCATTGTTTGAAAAAACCCTTGTCAATGACCCAAGGCACTATGATGCCCTGATGCAGATGGGAAATTATTACGCCGAAAAGGAAGATAACAAAGCGCTGTTATTTTTTAATAAGGCCATCGAAGTGGATGAGTTCCGCGATGAGCCGCTGTATGCGAAAGGACTCTTTCTTCAGAAAAAGCGTTTATACAAGGATGCCGCAGCTCTGTATGAGCAGGTGGCCCGCATGAACCCCGCCCACATACTTTGCCGGTACAATCTGGCATATATCAACGGCTTGTTTAGCAATTACACCAGGGCTGTATCATTGCTTGACGAGGCTATCGACCTGGCTCCTGAATACGCTGATGCCTACACCCTGAGAGGGGCCATGAAGGAGAGGCTTAAAAACAGTACAGGCGCATTCAACGATTACAGTAAAGCCCTGCAACTCGACGAAAACCAGACACTGGCAAAAGAAGGTCTTAAACGGATCAATATCACGATTTCCATGCCCTGACGCTTAATAGCGTATTGTTCGCGTTTTTATGCAGTTAATGCACCGGATAATAAAATTTGCGTTTTTTATTTTAAAAATGCCTTAATTTTATCCCAAAATTCCAACGCAATGAACACTAAACCGTATTTCTGGCTGCTTTTCGGCCTGTCACTGATTTCTCTTTCCTGCAATTCGAATAAAGGGAAGGTATTTATTATGAATGCCAATTTTGGCGAAGAGGTGGCCCGGTTGCAGAACATGATCTTTACTTTCAGCGAAGATGTTCTTCCCGACGAAACTAAAATAGGCACATGGGAAAAGGAAAGCCTCGTGGAATTCGAGCCTGCCGTGAAAGGCAAGTTCAGGTGGGTGGCCAGGAACGAGGTGTTGTTCGCTCCGGATGCCCAGCTGGGCATCTGCCAGGATTACAAAGCAAGGGTAACGGACAAGGTATTGAAATATAGCAAGGCCAGGAAACGGGTTGACAGAAGCAAGGTTCTGAACTTTCATACCCCATACCTGAACCTGAAAGCGGTGAATGGATTCTGGACACTGAATGAAAGCACCGGTGCCCCCGAAATACGGCTTAATACGGATTTTAATTATGTGGTGAAACCGGACGCCGTGCTTGAAAAGATGAAGGTTAGCGTTAATGACAAACCCGTTGGCTATACCCTGGATGAGAACGGCAGCTCAGAATCTTTTTCACTCGGCATCAGGGACAGGAAAGCGCTGGATGAACCGAGCGAAATCAAGGTAGTGCTCAACAAAGGATTAAGTCCTGCGGGCAGTAATTACAAAACGGGTAAGGCTATTGAGCAAACCCTGGTCTTGTCATCACCCTACGAACTGAGCATCACTTCCGCCACCACCAGGTTTGAGGACGGTGTGGGTATTGTGGATGTGGTCACATCGCAGCAGATAGACGCGAAGACACTGCAGGATTGTTATACCATTGATCCCAAGGTCACCACTACTGCTGAGGTCAGCAGGAACGGATTTGTCATCAGGGGAGAATTTGCCGAACAGGTGGCGTACGCACTCACCATTAAAACATCATTGAAAGGTGTTCTCGGCGGAAAGCTGAAGAACGAATATACAGCCAATCTCTTTTTCGGTGAAATGCCGCCTTCCATCAGTTTTGTCAATAAAAAGGCGCAGTTCATCACCAATAAAGGCAATCAGAATATCGGTCTGAAGATCATCAATATTCCCCAGGTGGAATTGAAGATCACAAAAATATACAGGAACAATATCCTTTTTTACCTGAATAACATGAGGGGATACAACTGGGAATATTATGAAGAGGACGGCGAAGAGGGATATTCATCACGTGATGAATATTACCGCGAGGATTACAATGAGGAATACGGCAGTGTGATCGTGAGGAAAAATATCGATACAAAGGATTTGCCGGCGAACAAGGGCATTTCTCTTCTGAATGTCAATCTCAATGACGACAAAACATTCAAGGGCATATACCACATCAAGGTTAGCAGCAACGGGGAGGATTATTCGAATGCCTCCAAGCTGGTTTCGGTTTCCGACCTGGGCATTCTTGCCAAGCAAAGCAAGAACGACATGATGGTTATGGTGAATTCACTCATAAGCAGTGATCCGTTGTCCGATGCGGAGGTCTCGCTCATAAGCACCAATAACCAGGAAATATACAAATTGAAGACCAACGCCGAGGGTATTGCCCATTTCACGGATCTCGAACAGAAAATCGCTGGGTTCAGGATTGCGATGATCACTGTAAGTAAGGGAGAAGATTTCAATTATCTCCTGTTGAACGACAACAGGGTGGAGACGGCCAGGTTCGAAACGGACGGCATACTCGACAACAAAGCGGGATGGTGGGCGTATATTTATGGTGACAGGAACATATACAGGCCGGGTGAAAAGATTCATTTCAATGCGATTGTCCGCAACGACCGCATGGAGACCCTCAAAGACATACCTGTCATAGCAAAGCTTGTGATGCCGAACGGAAGGGTGCTGTCCGAGAAGCGGCTCACCACGGATGCCCAGGGTTCGGCGGCTTCGGATTTTACGACCACCGACGCAGCGCTTACCGGAAGCTATACGATACAATTGTACAATACCAATGACGTGCTTCTGAATACCTCGAGGATATCGGTTGAGGAATTTGTCCCAGATAAGATCAAGGTCAACCAGTACCTGAACAAAACGGATTACAGGCATAACGAGAAGATCGAATATACTGCCGAGGCTCTCACATTCTTTGGCCCGCCTTCAAGGGACAGGGATTATGAATGTGAATTCACCTTCAGGGCTGCTTATTTCGAAGCGCCTAAATTCCCGGGATACCGTTTCAACATGAAAGATAAGATCAAGTTTGAACCGGATGTCAGGGAAGGGAAAACGGATGATGAAGGAAAATTCAGGGAAGAGTTTTCCATTCCGGAAGAATGGTCGAACTCGGGATATATCAGCGGCAATATTTTTACCACGGTGTTCGATGAAAACGGCCGTCCCGTGAACCGGGTTAAAAAGGTGGACGTCTATACGCAGCCTGTGTTCTTCGGGATCGGCAAGCATGAGGAGTGGGTGGGGTTGAATACACCACTGAATTTCGACCTGATAGCCTTGAATAAGGACAGGAACCTTGCCAAAGCCCAGGGCGTGGTAGTGGAAGT
>CALMKH010000218.1 GCA_937867025.1 uncultured Bacteroidota bacterium
ACCTAACTGCATGACGGCCGGACTTAAATGCCATCAAGCTTGTTTTAAATGCACCTGCTTGCAAGAATAAATAAGCCGCAATAGGGATAGAAGCGGATAGCCCGGACCCTGAAGCGTGCTTTGCTCTGCTTCAGGGGAGGACTTGGAGCGGATAGCCCGGGTCGCAGGCATTGCCAGACGCTCTTCTGTATTATTGCTTGAAATACACAGCAGTGAGGTAATATGATCTCAAGCGCCTTACGGGGTCTGAATCACTGTCATTCTCATCTGAATCCAGGTAAAAAACATGCCATGAATCCCAGTTATTAAAATCATCATCCACGTATGTGATCTTTTTGGCAAGCAAACTGTCCTCATCATAGAAGCGGCTCTCTCTCTTTCTGCCGCTTGGGAAATAGCTTGTCTCCCTTATTTCAAAGATCCTGATGGTGCCGTCGGGTTCCGGTAAATAATCGATGTATTTTATTTCCTGGCCTTTATCATTTTGGTATAGTTCCCGGACAGGATAGGTTTTGTTATCCAGCATGTCTTTCCTGAAAGTGACTTTCCTGCTTATTGATTTAACCATGGTCTCGGTTTCATAATACTCCACCTGCGTGACAAGCTTATCATTCCGATAGGCCTTCATGGCTTTCAGGGCTGTTCCGTTATATTCATTAATTTCCCTGTAAGTTTGCCCGGCCATGATCCATGACATCCCGGTGAGCAGTCCTTTTGCATCGTAAGTATTAATGGTTGTTTTCCATAATGTATCAGCGAAGTAATCTTCTTCCCGTATCAACTGTTTTTTCGCATCGTACGTATACCTGACAACAATCTGCCTTTCGCCATTGTCGTTGTAAAACTCCTCGGAAACCACCAGGCCCCGGGCATTCTTTGTTTTAACGGTGACAGAATTTTCATTCACAGCCTGCCCTGTCTCCCTATCGGCGGCGGTGTTGAGGCTGACAATAAACTTTGCTATAAACTCATCCAGGTTTTTACATACACAATGATAATGGGTCTCCTTATTGCCATACATGACAATCCTATCCTGGGCCATTAAATTCTCGTCACCGGGTGTTGGGTAAGTCTTTCTGGAAACCAGCCGGCCGCTGCTGTCGAAGCTGGCGAACTCAGCCATTTGAGGTTCCTTCACTTTGTTATGCGCATAGCGGTCAAAAGTCCATACCTGGTATGAGCTGACTTTGCCATTCAATGTTACTTCACTGAAATCAGCTTGCTGTGTATAGGCAAAAGGCCCGATAAAGAATGACAGGAAAAGAATGAGCCTGTGCTTCATATCATGATTTTCAGATTGCAATTTATACTCGTGCGCCCTGGCTCTGGCATTATCAATTATCCATTATCAGCTATCCATTACTAAACATATCTCGGATCGGCCTCCATCACATGACCGCAATTCTTGCAGGTCCTGAGGTCGGTATTGCCGTAATATTCCCGGAACCGGGGAAGAAAATCCTTTTCGATGTCGTGCAGCTCAAAGTAAGCTGCATGCAATGGATGATTGCATTTTTCACAGAACCAGAGCAAACCATCGGTAAAACCCTTGCCAGCCCTTACCCGTTCGATCACCAGCCCTACAGATCCTTCGCTTCTCACAGGCGAGTGGGGCACTTTTGCCGGCAGAAGGAACATATCACCCGCTTTTAAAGGAATATCCACAGGCTTGCCGTCCTGCTGAATGCGAACGGTGATCTCCCCTTCAAGCTGGTAAAAAAACTCTTCGGTTTCATTGTAATGGTAATCTTTCCTTGCATTGGGGCCGGCTACCACCATGACTATGAAATCATCCGCCCCTGCAGTCAGATTTTTGTTTCCGACAGGCGGTTTCAGCAAGTGGCGGTTTTCTTCAAGCCACTTCGAAAAATTGAAGGCTGGACTAATATTGGTCATGATTCAAAAGTATGAAAAAAATTCAAAAACTATACAAATCCGGGAAAATTTGGCAATATTCGCAGGATGAATGAAGCGGATATGGATATCCCCCTGATCAATGTCAGGAAAGTGTTTTACGATAAGAACCCGAAGCTGGCGAGATGGATACCCGGATTTATGTTCAAATGGTTCGAGAGGATCATACACCAGGATGACATGAACCGTTTGCTTATCAGGGGAAGGGGTAAAAGAGGCGTGGAGTTTGCAAGGGCGATCTTTGATGAAATTGGTGTTACCATTGCCTCGAAGAATACCCACCTGGTACCGGAAACCGGTCGGCTCATCCTGGCGGCCAATCACCCGCTCGGGGGACTTGACGGCATGGGTTACATCAGCGAAACCCACAGGATCAGGCCGGATGTCAAATTCCTTGTGAACGATATTCTCATGAACGTGAAACCCCTGCAGGAAGTATTCATAGGGGTGAACAAACACGGGGCCAACGCCAAGAAATCACTGCTGGAAGTGGAAAGGCAGTTTGCCTCCGATGCCGCTACGCTGATCTTTCCGGCCGGCATGGTATCGCGCATGCAGAACGGGCGGATATTCGACCTGAAATGGCATAAAAGCTTTATAACCAAATCTGTAAAATACCGTACGGATATTGTTCCTGCATTCATCGACGGTCATAACAGCAAACTGTTTTACGGCCTGGCCAAATGGAGAAAAAGACTGGGGATCAAGCTCAATATCGAAATGTTGCTTTTACCCGCCGAAATGTTCAAACAGAAGGGCAAAACCATCACCATACATTACGGCAAACCTATTCCGGCATACCTGATCAGGCACATCGGCGAACATCACAAGATCGCCAATGCCATGCGGCATTTTGTTTACAAAATCAAGGATGATCCCGAAGCGGACTTCGAAACATTTTACCACCAATTCAAACAGAAATAGGTTTTTAGTTATTATATTTACCCGCTGAAACAGACATGCAGGATATTATAGCACCTATAGACAGGAATATTCTCGAGGAAGAGCTTAATGACAAGGTATTCGTCAGGCCAACGAACAACGGCGGAAACAAGCTTTATATCGTTAATTGCCATAACGCCCCCAATGTACTGAAGGAAATAGGAAGGCTTCGGGAGCTGTCTTTCCGCACAGCCGGCGGCGGAACGGGCAAGGACTGCGACCTGGATGAGTTTGATTTCGGCACCAGCGCATACCAGCAGTTGATCGTCTGGCACCCGGAAGACCGTGAAATCATTGGAGGTTATCGCTATATCCTTACAAAAGACGCCAGGCAGCCGGACGGCAACTATCACCTGGCCACGACGGAAATATACGAGTTCAGCGAGCGCATGAAGAACCATTATTTTCTGAAAACCATTGAACTGGGACGTTCCTTCGTCCAACCCAAATACCAGCCGAGCGCCGAGAACCGCAAAGGGCTTTTCAGTCTTGACAACTTGTGGGACGGGCTCGGGGCCCTGATCATCAATTACCCCGAGATGGAATACTTTTTTGGCAAGGTAACCATGTACACCCACTTCAACAAGGAAGCCAGGGACCTGATTCTGTCATTTATGCACTACTATTTTCCCGACAATGAAAACCTTATCAGGGTTGAGAATCCTGTGAAAATAGAGCACGATACATCGGAATTCATAGAATCGCTGAAGGGACTTGACTACAAGCAGGGCCATCATCTTTTAAATGCACGGGTGCGGGAGCTTGGTGAAAATATCCCCCCCTTATTCAACTCATACATGAATACCAGTCCCACCATGAAAACCTTCCCGACCTGCGTGAACGAACATTTCGGCAACGTGGAGGAGACCGGGATCATGGTAACCATCAGGGATATTTACGAAACAAAGAAGGACAGGCATGTCAGTTCTTACCTGAAATTCCTGGAGTCGAAAGCCAGTTCGTAGGCTTTATTTACTGAAATGCAGCCCTCAGAAAAAATTTCAAATAAATTTTTGCCGAGAGAAATAATAATTCTATATTTGCACTCCTTTTTAAGGAACATTCCTCAATAGCTCAGCTGGTTAGAGCGAGTGACTGTTAATCACTAGGTCCCTGGTTCGAGCCCAGGTTGGGGAGC
>CALMKH010000219.1 GCA_937867025.1 uncultured Bacteroidota bacterium
CTTGAAACGCTCAGACTAGGGCTTAGGGGTGACAGCTTTGATTTTTTCCTCGATAAAAAACTGCCCTCCTAATTACTTACCCGGCAAACCGGCTGTATGTATCAGCATACATCTCAGATGCTCCGCCTCATGTTTCTACAGCATACCCATTTACTTTCCGGGGATTAAATGTATGAAGCCATATGGCAGACACACCACGTATTTATATTTCTGAACCCTGTCATGAGGACTGGGCTAAAATGACCACTGCAGACAAAGGCAGGTTCTGTAATTCATGCTTTAAGACAGTTGTGGATTTTACCGCGATGAGCAATGATGAAATCATGCAATATTTCAGGGAGAGTGCAGGTCAGAAAGTTTGCGGCCGTTTTAAGTCAAACCAGGTTCATGTACCGCTTCCGGTAAAACACAATAAGCCATCAGCATTTCAAGCATTTTTCGGATATCCGTTCCGGAAAATAGCTGCGGTGCTTATAACAAGTCTTACGCTCCTTACTTCCGCATGTAAACCCACTACTACCGGACAAGTCTGCATAGATCCAAACGACGTGCAAGCGAAGAAAGACACCGCCGGAACCGGGCAGGTCTGTAATCCAGGGGATAAACAAGCTGGCCAAGCAGAAAAAATCGTAAAACCTGCACCCAAATCCACCATTGACAATCAAACGATCGGGGAACCTGAATTAATTGGGAATACTTTTGCTATGCCACCGGATGAACCCGGCAAATAATCAGCAAAGAAAGGTTTTCAGATTCCCGTGAAATAAATTTCACATTTCCGTTTTACCCTGTATTTTTGCCTCTCTAAATACTATAATCATGAGTTTGGTAGAAAAAATCAATAAAGACCTTGTGGAAGCCATGAAAGCGAAGGATGAAGTAAAGCTTCGTTCTATCAGGGCCATAAAATCAGCCTTCCTTCTGGCAGGGACTGAAACGGGAAATAAGGACATTTCAGATGAAGTCGCTATGAAAGCCATGATGAAAATGGCCAAACAGAGAAAAGACAGCATTGAAATATTCTTAAAAGAAAACAGGACCGACCTGGCCCAGAAAGAACAGGAAGAACTCAAGGTCATAGAATCTTACCTTCCGGCAGCCATGAGCGAAGAAGATCTCAAAAAAGTTCTGAAAGAAATAATTGCCCAGGTGGGGGCCACCAGCATGAGGGATGTAGGCAAAATTATGCCTCTGGCTATGAAACAATTGGCAGGGAAAACCGACGGAAAATCCATTAATGAAGCACTTAAATCTTTATTAGACAATTAGTTACAAAGCCATTTCAAATTGAGTACGCTTTTTTTGGTATTTAATTTGTACATTTGTAGTCTTAAATAAAATTTCACACAAAATGAACACAACCATTAAAGCATTAGCATTTTTCACGGTAGCCTCTCTGGTCTGGATGGGAGGATGTCTATCTAAATTAACCACAGTAAATTTCGACTACAAGACAAGCGGTTCCATTTCAACCGGTGAATTCTCAACACCCGGAACCCATACTTTTGGTGAAACAAGACTAACATCCGAACTTGATTCAGTTCTTAAAGCCAACGGCACTTCGCTCGACATGCTGGACGAACTGAAACTGAAATCAGCTGTTATCACTATCAGCAACCCTGCAGGCGGCAATTTTGATGCGGTTGACAATGTTGAACTCTGGATCTCTGCAGACGGCAGCCCGGAAGTGCGCCTCGCTTCTAAAAACCCTGTTGCAAAAGGTTTAAACTCTGTGACTCTTGATGTCAACAGCACTGATGACCTGGCCGGATACCTGAAAGCTCATGAGTTTACTTACAGGATAAAAGGAACCAACAACGCTGCTCTTTCTGCGATGACCCTTGATGTTCAGGCCATCTGGAACGTTAAAGCCAGCAAGAAATAATATAAATTAACACCATATTTAAAACCCTCCCGGCTGAAAAGCTCCGGAGGGTTTTTTTATTTCCCCCTGTGAAGCCTGTGCATCAGGTAACTTGTTCCCAGGCCTACAAGGTAACCGGTTATAACATCCGAAGGATAGTGCTTGCCTGCTTTTACCCTGAGAAAACCTTCGACGGCAGGAATGGTAATGGCAGAGGCCCACATAAGCTTGTTGTATTTACTTTCCGGAAAATAGGCTGAATAAGCAAAGGCAGTGGTGAAACAAATGGTTGACGCTGTGGTGGTATGCGCACTGAAGAAGGAGAATCGTGCCTCCCTTTCCGTTTTTACACTCATGGGCACAGCAGGGTTATGGACGTAAGGCCGGTTCCGTTTTACCAGTTTCAGTCCATTTGCCAGGGCCTGACTCATAAACAGGCTCTGATAACCTACAACTCCGATTTCTATCAGGTCTTTCCTTGTTTCCCGGTTCGCATAAAAAATACCGAGGCGGGTAGCAAAAGCCGTATAGAGGAGAACATTGCTGAGATCCCGGGCTGTCGTGCTGTACTGATGCACGGCTATCCTGTCAAAACGCGGAATATTATCCGGGTTGAGACTCTGCACCTGCTGAGTTGTAAGCGGTGCCGTCTGCAGTTGAAAAAAATAAGAAGTTCCAAGGGTCGCCAGGGAAGCACTCGCCAGTGATACGTCGAGGTTCCAACGAAGGCGGTAGGGTTTTTTCTGAGCGAGAATAGGATTTACATTGCTGTTTAACAGCAATATACATAATATTACATAAAGTTTATATTTAAACCGGTTTATACAGCGAAACTCTCTCCGCATCCGCAGGTTCTTTTTGCATTGGGGTTAATAAAATTAAAACCCTTTCCATTCAACCCATCGGTAAAATCGAGTTCTGTTCCGGCGAGATAAAGGTAACTCTTAAGGTCGCAAACGATTTTTACATCGCCGCATATGAATTCCTGATCCGTTTCCCTTTTCTCATTATCAAAATCAAGGTCATAGCTCAAGCCACTGCAGCCGCCACCCTTGACAGAAACCCTGACAAAATAATCAGGGCCCATTTTTTCTTCCATCATGAGTTGATGAACCTTGTTTGTAGCGTTGGGTGTTATACTAATTCCTGCTGACATATCTTTGAATCGGTATTAATAATGTTTTTTGTTGTCTTCAATCGGTGCGAGACCGTTTTTAATCCTGTAATCATTAATTGCTGACTTAATGGCATCTTCTGCCAAAACGCTGCAATGTATTTTCACCGGAGGCAATGCAAGCTCTTCCACTATATCCATGTTGTCGATTTTCAAGGCGTCGTCCACGCTTTTACCTTTCAGCCACTCTGTTGCCAGACTGGAAGAGGCTATAGCGCTTCCGCATCCGAAAGTCTTGAATTTCGCATCCTTAATTATACCGGTAGCATCATCCACCTCTATCTGCAGACGCATTACGTCGCCACATTCAGGTGCTCCAACGAGCCCGGTGCCTACCTGCTTGCTGTTCTTATCCAATGTCCCGATATTCCTCGGGTTATTATAATGATCTATAACTTTTTCTGAGTATGCCATGTGTTTTATTTTTTACGCAATTAATATTTAATTTTAGTGTTCTGACCAGACAATTGTCTTAAGGTCAATACCTTCTTTGAACATTTCCCACAAAGGGCTCATCTCCCTTAGTTTTAATACTGCCTCTTTCACGTGCGCTATCGCATAATCTACCTCTTCCTCCGTAGTGAACCTGCTCAACCCGAACCTAAGCGAAGAGTGTGCCAATTCATCATCGAGACCCAGAGCCTTCAAAACATAGCTTGGCTCGAGGCTGGCGCTTGTGCAGGCCGAACCTGACGAAACAGCTATATTCTTAACCCCCATGATCAGACCCTCGCCTTCCACATATTTGAAAGACATATTGCTGACATGAGGCAACCTGTGTTCCCTATCGCCATTGACATAGGATTCCTCCAGTGTCAGAAGCTCGGTTTCAAGCTTGTCACGCAGCTTTTTAATTCTCGCGGTGTCCGACTCCATTTCAAGCCTGCATAATTCACAAGCTTTTCCGAAGCCCACTATACCAGGCACATTAAGCGTACCGCTCCTCATGCCTCTTTCATGACCGCCGCCATCCATTTGTGCAGTTACCTTCACCCTTGGATTTTTTCTTCTCACATATAATGCACCCACGCCTTTGGGACCGTACATTTTATGAGCCGAAAAGCTCATCAGGTCAATACCGTCCGCTACGACATCCACCGGAATCTTCCCTACCGCCTGGGTAGCATCGGTATGGAAAAGCACGCCCTTGCTTTTGCATAAAGCCGCTATTTCCTTTATGGACTGAATGACGCCTATCTCATTGTTGGCATACATAATGCTCACCAGGACAGTATTTGGCCTGATGGCTTCCGCAACCTGCTGTACAGTAATCATTCCCTGGCTATCGGTTTTAAGATATGTAACCTCCGCGCCAAGTTTTTCAATATGCTTGCAGGTATCCAGAACTGCTTTATGCTCTGTTTCAACAGTGATGAAATGGTTGCCTTTTTCGGCATACATTTCAAATACTCCCTTTATAGCCAGATTGTTGGATTCAGTGGCTCCGCTGGTAAATATGATCTCTCTGGCATCTGCATGAATGAGGGCGGCAATCTGTTCCCTGGCATAGTCCACAGCCTCCTCGGCCTTCCAGCCGAAAGGATGGTTCCTGCTGGCCGCGTTGCCGAAATCCTGCGTGAAATACGGGATCATGGCTTCGAGAACCCTGGGATCCATAGGTGTGGTTGCATTGTTGTCCAGGTATATGGGGAGTTTCAACATAAATCTTATTTAGACTAATTCTAAGGTGCAAAATTAAAACAAAGTTCCTGAATTAACTATGAAAATTAGCAAAAACGTTTATTGATAATATTTATAAGGTATCCGACTCACCCTGTCAGTAATTTCAGGGCGGACAGAGCTGAGACTCTTAAAAGGCAGGTTCAGACATTGCCGGCTGATCCACCCCGTATATTCCATCACAATCATAATATGTATCCTGACACCTTAATGATCTTATTATAAGGGCATTAGCGTACTGAACATATATCGGGATTTTTTTCATGGAACGCATATTTATTGGGCATTGCGCACTATCCGAACACTGATTTCAAACCCCGGTCCTTATACCAGAATTCTAATTCTCTATATTTGCGTCATGAACTCCATTGAACATATCGGCATAGCCGTCAAGGATATCGAAATTTCCGCCAGGTTATTCTCAAAGTTACTAAACACGCCGCCGTATAAGACGGAAATAGTGGAAAGCGAAGGTGTGCTCACAAGTTTTTTTATGGTCGGCAATACCAAGGTAGAATTACTTCAGGCTACCAATCCCGAGAGTCCGATTGCCCGGTTCATTGAAAAGAAAGGGGAGGGAATTCATCATATAGCGTTTGGGGTAACGGATGCCGACGCGGAAATTGCCCGGCTTACGGAAGAAGGGTTTGAAATGATACATACACAGGCCAAGCCGGGGGCCGATAACAAGATGATAGCCTTTGCACATCCCAAATCTACCAATGGGGTCCTGGTCGAGGTTTGTTCCGACCGCGGCGAGTGAGGCATCATTATTGAATGATTGTTTGTCTTAGCATACATATGAAGAAACTGTTCCTTCCCATAGTGTTATTGCTCTGCTGCTCGCTTGATGCGCAACTCATACCCTGCAGAGTGGGAAAAACCTGGGGTTACTGCGATACGGGACAGATCGTCCGCATACGGACAGAGTACGATTTTGCGGATTTTTTTACGGATGGGCTTGCATTTGTACAGAAGGACAGCTCTTACCATGGTATCAATACGAAGGGTGAAATCATTACACCTGCGCTCAAGCATTACGGTGTGTTTTCCGACGGGTTATGCCCTATCCAGCTGAAGAACGGAAAATGCTATTATATCAGGTCAGACGGCAAGGTGGCCATTGACATGGATTTTTCGGCAGCTGAAAATTTCTCCGAGGGCCTGGCTGTTGTTTCTGTCGGCAAAAAACTTGGTATTATCAATATCAGGGGCGAATGGGTAAGAAAGCCTGATTTCGATACCTCAAGCGTTTACTTCAGATCGGGATTCCTGCTCGGCCTTTCAAAGGGGCGTTATTTTTACATCCGGAAAGATGGACGTGAACTCATACTGCCGGATACGGTACGACCTGCGGGTCTTTTCAGCGAAGGCCTGGCTCCGGTGTATGTCGTCAAGACGGGATATGCTTCAGGCCACCCTGAAAAAGCCAGTTACCTCGAATTTATTGACACATCGGGGAAAATAGCGCTCAGTCATTTTGTACATGACAGTTTTGATTATTCAGAATACATCATGCTCGAGAAGGAATTTACCGATGGCAAAGCCTTGATCAAAGCAAAAAACCAGATTGGCTGGGATTACCATTTTATTGATAAAAAAGGCAGATTTTCACCCCTGTATTCTTCGGCCAAACATTTGGGTGATTCTTTATTCCTGGGCATTATAGGCTATTATATGTCTGAATTCCGGATACTGGACAGCAATTATTATGTCGCAGGCCAGTTTCAACAGAAACCCTTGCAGATAGGGGAGTTCGGAGACGGACTTCTGCCCTTCGCCAACAAGGAAGGCATGTGGGGTTATGTCAACTCCAATTGCAGGGTCATCATTAAACCGCAGTATAATGCAGCTTTCAGGTTCAAAAACGGTTATGCTTACGTGGTAAAGAACGGCCTGCAGGGCGTAATAGACACGAAAGGAAGGGAGTATTTCCGTTAGGTACTTTCATTTTAAAAAACTTGGCAAAATATTGTTGTGAATAGCCTTTTTATTGGAGGTAGAACACCAGAGCGGAAAACCATCACCGCCAACAACGCTTTAATTCTCAAGATTTAATCAACCTTCAGCACAATTCCCTTGCTGTGCGCTGCAAATTCAGGTGCGTACATACATTGGGCTGAAGCAAGTCCGGTATTAAACTCACCAGCCTGTTCCACCTTTAGTTTATAGGTCAGCTGGTAATTGCCTTTTGGAAGATTATCAACGAAAAAGTTAGTGGAAGCATCCTTTGTCACCTGGTAATATCCCAAACCATTATTCCACCTGTA
>CALMKH010000220.1 GCA_937867025.1 uncultured Bacteroidota bacterium
CGCCAGATGATGGAAGGTACCGCTTTCTTCAGGACTGTTTTCAGCCTGTTTTTTCGGGATGGAAGGGTGGGTGAGGAGGCTATGCCTATACGGTCGGCCATGACAACCGGGTGCACTTCATGTCCAAGTTCCCGCATGGCATTGATGATCTCGCGCATATGTGTCCCCGGGCCCGTTTGCGCGTGTAATGACAACGTGGGATGCGCACTGTAATATAGTATTTTCATAATGTTTTGTTTTCATAAGGCAAGTCGTCCTGCTTTTCAGGGCAGAAAAAAAAATTAATGAAAATGCCGGGTGATTTTCATGATGGTACAACTGCGATATGCAAAGTTCCTTATTACAACATGTGTCTGTATTGCAATAAAACCATTTTAACTTATAATGTTAAAAGCTGCAAAGGCGCATTTTCACAGGGCCTAAGACCTGTATAATAAGGAAAAATGTGGCCGGACCTCCCAAGTTTAAATATCCGGAACCTCAGCGGTTCTTTCGGGAATTCTGATACCCTCTCCGCCGTGAATCGCGTATCTGTTCGTTGCCGTTCGTCATGAACCTGTCGCGGTCAGCCGCAAAATTTTCCCAGTCTTCCTGGTTGTTCCTGTCGCCAAAATGGTACTCGACTTCATCCCTGTGAAAGTCCCTGTCTTCCTGCCGGTTCCGATGGGCTTGACGGCCTTCCGGCCTGTTCTGTGTTCTCATAATTCTGCTTGATTTTTGTTTACATCGAAATTACGGCCGGCAGACATTTCCAGCCTTATATTTTTCAATCAAAATATTACGGATTTCCCAATCCAGAGCACGGTTATGCCATTTCACACCTGCCGTTCTTTGACATGCAGGGCCTGTATCAGCTTTTCCATGCGTTTTACCGTGTCTTCCCATGAGCTTGTATGCAGAATGTCGTTGTATTTTTCATGGTTGTAAACCTGGGATTCCAACTGCTTGATGATGGCATCGCGTGCGGCGCAAAATTCGTCAACAGTGTTGACTATATTGATATGGTTCCTGTAATCGCGCACGACATCCCAGATAGGGGTGGAGATGATGGGTTTGCCTGCGGCCATGTATTCAAGCGTTTCAGTAGGGCCGCTAAGCTTATGAGCGCCTTTGATGTCGAACGGTATCATTGCAATATCGATCCCTTTCAGGTAGCCGGGTAACAGGTGGTAAGGTTTCATGCCGAGATAATGCACATTGCCGCGTTTGGG
>CALMKH010000221.1 GCA_937867025.1 uncultured Bacteroidota bacterium
GCAAAGGCAAGAATATCGGGATTATTTCCTCCTCTTGCATTCCTGATAGTCGCGAGCTTGTTAATATTAACGCTGAGTTTGGTATTATTGAATGTGCTGTTCAGAGTTTCCATATAAATTGTATGCCTGTATCCGTTATCCTGTTCGAATCTATTCTGTCCACGCCGCTTCCTGTGATGTCTGCATTTTCATAGGATGTGCGTGCAAATCTAAAACATATATGAAGATTTTTATTCATTTTATATTTAACAAGCAGGTAGGTTCTGCTCCCTTTATCCTGGAAAAGCGGCACTGAAAAGGAATACGTCATATCATTCTCATAGGCATAGATCCTGCTATCATATGTTTCCACATCAAATACGGCATATCGTAATATCAGCCGAACCTTCTTGCGAAAGCGGAACTGGATATCCTGGTACATTAACAATCCGGAGGAGGTTGAGCTGAGGGTTCCTTTGTGCCATACATATTCGAAGCGGTTTTTCAATATTAAGTCCGGCGAAACAATACATTCCATATGTCCCCGCAATTGCTTTTTCTGCAGGCTCTCCAGGCGTTTGCTGATATGGATACCCTTCTCATTCGCCTCCTTTATTCCATGTGAATACCTTATATACCAGCTATATGTTTTTCGTTTGTTATATTGCAATTCCATAAACATATCCTGACCGTAGGAAGGAGAATTGACCTGGTATTTCAGCCATTTGAAATGAAAAACATCGGCATAGGCGCTGAGTTTAAAGGACCTTCCCAAAGTAAGAACACAACCCATATAAAACCCGGTTTCATTGCAATTGCGGGATGCCTCGCCAAAAGCGTTTGCGGATACCGCTGTATAGGATGGACTGTAATGCCTGAAAAGCATACTGAGATCGAATTTTTTATCCAGTGACGCCAGTAAGCCGTGAATATGCGAAAGACTGCTGTAACCTGTATTAATAGCCGACTCCCCGAAAAACAAGAAGTTCCTGTAAAACAGTTTATAATTAACGCCGTAATTGCGGATATCCTTTTCCCGGGCATCAAACAGCCGGTATGGTTTGGTTTGTTTCAACGAAGGCATTCCATAAAGAGTTCTTATGGCCGTACATCCGATTTGTAAAAAACCGAAATCTATATGCATATTGGTCCCAAGGACCGTCCGTTTAATGGCATTCCTCTTTTCTCCTTCACCGCTATTCCTGTATTTACCACCGGTTGGAAAACCGGTATACCCGCTGCCTGTACTATCCTGCTCAATATTTCCGTCAACCGGATTGAAGGAATAGAAAGCCGTCATATGTATATTCCTGGCCAGGTTGCCTTTGATGGCAAACCCTCTCATTAAAGCATTTTCATTTAACGATTTGCCTGGTTTTATCATGTCCGGCCTTTTCATTATATTCATTACTGCGGAAGACTTGCCTGTGCCCATTCCTGAGCCGAAACAAAGGCCTTGCCCAAAATCCGCCTGAAAGTCACCCAGAATAAACTGTTTTATACGACCTGTCCATAAGAACTGCACATAAAAGGTAAGAAACTGATCCCGCCAGTGTTCACCGGCATCTTTTTCAGTGCTGAAACCAAGGTTGAATTTGCCAATGTTGCCGCGGTATCGGGATGAATGTTTATAAGGGCTCCCGTTAAAGGCATTCTTGTCCGTGCCGGGAAGTCTATATCCCAGTGATTTTTCCAACCTTCGTGAAATGGAAAATATCCATTCATGATGATAGTTGGCCTCAGAGAAGGAGGATAAATTGAATTTTAATATTTCCCTGACACAGATATACTTATGTATGTCTCTTATAAGCTCCGGGTCAAAGCCTTCTATTACCTGGAGTTCATATACTGATGTTAATTCTCCGTACGCTTTTCTGTGTTGAATAAGAGCATCCGCCAGTAATGTGTTTAATCCCGGAATGTTTGCTATTTCAAGCGGCGTGGCATTGTTCAGGTTGACAGGGTGGCTCACCAGGTACTCAAGCCGTTCTTCAATGTCAATGTAATCCGGTTCGCTCTCCCGGTTCTCGATTGCCTGCTCAAGACTCTTTTCATTTAATGGATCCTGCGCAAAAGCCATCATACGGACGCTCATCGCGGTGCAAAGAAGGTATCTATTTATCCAGTTCATAGCTTATGGAAATGTTGAAACATGACCCGGGAGCACGGCCGAAGACAGAGGCGCAGGCGAAATCCAGTCCTGATTTACAGATGCCGAAACCCGCGGTAAAATGTCCTTGCAGAGCTGAAAACCCGGCGCCAAAATAAAACTGCCTGTTCAGGTCATAGCGGACGCCAGTGCTGAAACCGGTTGAAGTGTGGACGGGTTTGTTAAGCTCCGTGTGAATTGATACTGTGGAATTGATTTTATATCTGCAGCCAAGCTTTGCCACCGACACGGCTTTTTCACCCGTTTTGCGAAAACCTGTCCTCAGCGGATTATAAATGTGGAAAGAACAGGCCAGCTTCCCGGACACTTCGCTGTAACACGCAAACCCTGCATTTATAAACGAAGAACTTCCATACGCATTTATCCGGTATACATGATAGTCGATTTCCATGCCAAAGCTGAATTTCTGATGAAGACGGTGAGCACATCCGGCACCGATCGTTGTATTGCTGAGAACGCCATTACCTGAAGACAGTAACTTTATTCCAAATGCTGTATTCCCGGCCGGCAGTACCGTACAAAATGTCACGTTATGTATGTCTTTCACATACATATTCATTAACGAGATACCGAATGCTGTTGTTTTGACGAAAGGCATTCGTGAGCAATTGTTAACTGCACTAAAGGCATCAGCAGTCATAAGCCCGGAACCACCAAGAAAAACGGAAGGCGCACCTGAACATGGTTGTAGGTTCGTTCCCCGGACAACAAATACAGTCAGGCACAGGCAGGCAAGCATCATGTTCCTCATCAATAGCATGCACAATTCTACTACGGGTTTATACTAAAAAATGATTCCGATTAACATCTGGTATAAAAACTTGGCAATTAACCATTTTTATCATCCTTTATCCCTTGATGGTAAAAACTTAAATAAAGAACAAAAATGTTGAAAAATACTGCAAACCATTTAATTTTGCCGGAATGATAAAAGCAAAATTTGCTGTAATAGGTCTGGGCCGGTTCGGAGGAAAGATTGCGCGCCAGTTGGCAAGACGGGGTGCTGAAGTGGTGGCGATCGATGACAATGAAGATAAGGTGGAGGTGCTGAAAGAGGATGTGGCTATGGCTATTACCATGGATGCCACGGAGATGAATGCGCTTAAAAGTTTTAAAATCGAGGAAATGGATGCCGTGGTCGTAGCGATCGGGGAGAATTTCGAAGCGCTTATCCTGACCGTTGTGAACCTCCTTGAGCTGAAGATCAAAAGAATTATTGCACGTGCCGGGTCGCCCCACCAGAAGATGATCCTGGAGAAGCTGGGTATTACTGAGACCCTTTCCCCGGAGGAGGAAGTAGGTATCCTGGTAGCTGAAAGGCTTATTCACCCAAGCGTTAAAACCTTCCTGCAATTGCCGGACGGTTATGAGATAGCGGAGATCAATGCTCCAAAGGGAATTATCAATATGACAATCGACAAGATAGAATTTGATGTCAAATACAACCTGAGTCTTATTACAATTAAAAGGCTTTATGAAGTGGACAAGCGCGGCACAATTGAATTTGAAAGGCATTTGCTGGGGGTTGTCCAGTCAAATACTGTGATTTATGGAAATGACGAAATCATTGTCATGGGCAAGGAAATAGATATTGAACGCTTTATAGAGCTGAATAAATAGTTCCAAGTTTCCTGCCATGATGTCTTGCCAATATGCATTCTATAGTACGGAAAAGGCCTTGTTTTTGCCTGCAGTCATTTTTTCGGACGCATGATTTTATGTATCGGATGAAAACTTTCAGGGACGCATTTACCTGATATCCGTTACCTTTTTTATTTCATACATTTTGTCATATATTTGTTTCGTGGTACACCAATTGTTCATTTATTACGTCACAATATGAACTTTAATAAAAAAATATTCGGGAGCCATATGGAATCGGAGGATACAGAAGGAGGAGACCTGTTCCCGCTGTTTTCCCAACAGGAAGAAAAGGAGAGCAACCGTCAGGCAGTACCCGATAGTCTGCCAATATTACCGATCCGAAATACTGTTCTTTTTCCCGGTGTGGTCTTCCCCATAACCGTTGGAAGGGACAAGTCGATAAAACTGATTAAGGACGCCAATAAGGGAGACAAGATCATCGGTGTATTTGCACAAATCAATCCTGAAACCGAGGAACCCACAATCACAGATCTGAATACTATCGGTACGATGGCTCAGATTATCAAAATACTGCGCATGCCTGATGGTAACACAACAGCCATCATCCAGGGCAAAAGGAAGATAGAGCTTGGCGAAGAGATATTCTCAGAACCATATCTCAGGGCCCATGTCAAGGCAATAGAGGTGGAGGAAGAAAAGCATGATAAGGAACTGAAAGCCCTGATCAGCAGTATCAAAGATACAGCCACAGAAAACATAGAGCTGTCTCCCAATATACCTTCGGAAGCTAATTTTGCGTTGAGAAATATTGACAGCGATAATTTCCTTGTGAGCTTTATTGCGTCCAACCTCAATATATCCCTCGTTGAAAAGCAGAATATACTGAATTCGAAGACACTTAAGGAAAGGGCAAATCTGGTGTTCGAACACCTTGTCAGGGAAAACCAGATGCTCAAGCTGAAGGATCAGATACAAAGCAAGGTAAAGGTAGATATTGACAAACAGCAGAAGGAGTATTTCCTCCAGCAACAGATCCGCGCGATCCAGGAGGAATTGGGGCACGAGAGCCCTGACCGCGAAATCCAGAATCTGAGGGAGAGGGGCAATGCCAAAAAATGGTCGAAGGAAATCGGTGAGGCCTTCAACAAGGAACTCGACAAATTGTTGAGGATCAACCCCGCCAGTCCTGATTATTCCGTCAGTCTTAATTACGCCCAGACACTTTTGGATCTGCCCTGGGACGATTTCACAAAAGATAACCTGGATATTGATAAAGCCCAGAAAATACTTGACTCGGATCATTTCGGCCTTGAAAAGGTAAAGCAGAGAATACTTGAATACCTTGCCGTGATAAAACTGAAAGGCGACCTGAAAAGCCCGATAATCTGCCTTTACGGGCCTCCGGGTGTCGGTAAAACCTCTTTGGGAAAAAGCATTGCAAGAGCCCTGGGCCGGAAGTATGTCAGGGTGTCACTCGGCGGACTGCACGACGAATCGGAAATAAGGGGACACAGGAAAACCTACATAGGTGCAATGCCTGGAAGAATCATTCAGAACCTTAAAAAAGTAAAATCAGGTAATCCCGTTTTTGTGCTTGATGAAATAGACAAGGTTGGAAATGATTTCAGGGGCGATCCTTCATCCGCGCTGCTGGAAGTGCTGGATCCCGAGCAGAATACGGCGTTCCATGATAATTATCTCGAACTCGATTATGATCTCAGCAAGATCATGTTCATTGCCACGGCAAACTCGCTTGACAGTATTCAGCCTGCATTGCTGGACAGGATGGAGATCATTGAGCTGAGCGGTTATACCGTTGAGGAAAAGATACAGATCGCACAGAAATACCTGGTGCCGAAACAGCGTAACATGCATGGCCTGAAAGCCAATCAGTTTAAACTTTCGGATAAAGTGCTCGAAACCATTATTGAAGAATATACCAGGGAAAGCGGGGTGCGGAATCTTGAAAAGAAAATCGCGTCGCTTGTCAGGCATAATGCCATGCTGGCCGCCAAGAATACCAATGTTCCGGCCAACCTTACAAAAGAAGATGTCCAGAAGATTTTGGGTGTTGATAAAATGGACAAGGAGATATACCAGGATAATGAAACTGCCGGAGTGGTGACAGGACTGGCCTGGAGCCCGGTAGGAGGAAGCATTCTCTTTGTTGAAAGCACCTTAACGCGGGGTAAAGGAGGATTGACACTGACGGGTAAGCTTGGTGATGTTATGAAGGAAAGTGCCACCACGGCAATGACCTTCCTCAAGGCCAATACTGATTACCTGGGCATTGATTACCGGATATTCAATAACTGGGACACCCATATACACTTTCCGGCTGGTGCCGTTCCAAAGGATGGACCGAGCGCAGGTATCACCATACTGACCTCCCTTGCTTCCCTGTATACACAGCGCAAGATAAAGCCTTATATAGCCATGACGGGTGAAATAACCCTGAGGGGAAGGGTGCTCCCGGTAGGAGGCATCAAGGAGAAAATACTGGCAGCAAAACGCGCAGGGATAAAGGAAGTGATCATGTGCCACGA
This sequence comes from uncultured Bacteroidota bacterium, assembly GCA_937867025.1. Classification (GTDB taxonomy): domain Bacteria; phylum Bacteroidota; class Bacteroidia; order NS11-12g; family UBA955; genus JABMMZ01. The sequence continues at coordinate 6,301 of CALMKH010000221.1, forward strand.
AAACCGCAAGGATGTGGAAGATATTCCGCAACAGTATCTCAAAGGTCTCAGCTTCCATTATGTGAAGTACATGCTCGAAGTACTTGATATCGCCCTTATGAAGGAAAAGGTTTCCAAGCCGCTGAACCTCAATATTGAAGAAGTAAAAACCATTGCATGATAATACCATCCCGTCTCGGCCTGATCCTTATCTCGGCCACAGCCATGTTAACGGCCTGCAAGGCGAAGAAAACAACAACAGCAACTAAAACCAAATCAGTTTGCGAAAACATGGTTGTCACGTATACCGCCAATGTCAAGCCTGTTATTGATGCGAATTGCGGCAATTCCTGTCACAGCGCCCAGAAAAAAGCCTCAGGCATCGACCTGTCTAACTATGAAAGTGTCAGGGAAGAGGCAAAAAAGGTCAGGTTTATGGGTGCAATCAACCATCAGGCACCATTTTCACCTATGCCTAAAAAACATCCCAAGCTGTCCGACAGCACCATTCAGGTACTGCAATGCTGGATAGACAACGGAAGTAAACAATAGTTTTAAAAGCTTATTCAAGGTAGATCTCCAGCTGTTCCACTGCGCCGCTGAGCTCTACCCAGGCCACGGTGTGGGGGCCAAGGTCCAGGAACATGACGGGTCTGTCAGCACCAGTCTGCTTATCCATAAGCGTTTTTATGCTTAAAATGCGGTATTTTTTACTGGCGTACTCACACGGAAGTATCTTGACATCAAAATCGCCGTCGAGAAAAAAATATTCGTAAAAATCCTCACCGGTGGTCTTGTTATAAGTGGCATTGATATTCGGAAAACGGGTTTTCCTGTAATACTGTATATATTTATAACCTTTGGCCGGGCATATCCCTATGAACACAGAATCGCCCACCTGCACGGTCCTGCTGCTATCTGCGGTCTCAGCCTTCATATTGATGGCTGAAAACGCTATAAGACAAAAAAGTAACCTGTATATCATTGACTTAAATACTACAATTTATCAGCCAAAATAAGAAAAATTTTTTGAATTTAAAAAAAAGATGTTATTTAGCGGAAAATTAAACAACCATAATGGAAGACTTTAGGGATAAGAACAGCATTTTTTCTAAAAGGGTGAAGGCTGGCAAAAGGACTTATTTTTTTGATGTAAGAAGCACTAAATCAAGCGATTACTTCCTAACCATTACTGAAAGCACTAAAAAATTTGACGACGGTAACTATGTGAAATCAAAAATTTTCCTGTACAAGGAAGATTTTAACAAGTTTTCTGAGGCACTTAATGAAACCATCAAACACGTAAAAAGCGAATTGCTTCCGGAATATAATTTTGATGAGTTTTCCAGGAAGGATTATGATCCGGAAACCGCCGCCCCTGCAAGCTAAGATTCAAGCTACTTAATTACAGTCCAGATTTCTTTTTTCTCACCGGTACAGGACTATTTTTTCCTGTAGAAGTCACTGAGGTTTGCCAATAGACTGAACTGATTGCTGTTGATACCGGAGAACAATGCGGCACTGCCATAGCTGATATGGAATTTGTTTATACGGAAACCAAGTCCCCAGCTGAAGCCTGCAGTACCTTTTTTCTGTTCCTGGGTGAGCTCTTTCCGCCTCATATGATTGTACCCGAACCTCAGCACGAAATGTTTAGTCAGGTTCAACTCACCGCCAAGAGAAAGATGCCTCAGTATATTGTCACCCATGGTCATCGTTTTGGTTCTTTCATTGCCGTTCTCATCCCTTTCATCCGTATGTGCAATCGTATATCGCATATCCGGTTTCTGAAGGTTGCTGAACACTATATTATACCTGAGGGGAAGATGGGCGAGTTTCTTTGAAATGCTCAATGCAAGTTCAAATGGCAGCGACTGCCGCTCGGTGTTTCCGTAGGGAATGGCCTGGAAGCCTATATTGCGCGCAAATGCCGTAACGCTTAACTGTTTTGAGGTATCCATATACATTCCCGACAGGTCGCACGACAGCCCGTTGCTCACATATGATTCGTAGATGGAATAAATATACTTGAGCGAAGCGCCGTAACGGAATCTTTCTTTCCATGACCTGCCGTAGGATATATGGAAACACTGGTCCTGCACCTTGAAAGTGCCGGTGCTGAGCCCGCTTGGCGTATAACCGTCGAATTTGCCGTAGTCCATGAACATGATGCCCGCGCTGAGACTTCCGGCCTTGGCAAATTCCCTTCCATACGCAAAATATCCGAAATTGATATCCGAAACATAATTGTTGTATGTTGCAAATGCATGGTTGTGTGTTCGCGGGTTTAATGCAGCCGGGTTATTCCATGCCATGCTCACGTCATTGTCGCTGGTCGAAATAAAGTTGGTCCCCATGGCAAGTTGCCGTGAAGAAACAGGCAGGTTCATGAAGGCAAAAGTGCTTTTGCCGGCTACCTGGCTATGTGCATGCAAGGCAGCAAAGAGCGATATGGCCGATAGGGTGAGGGTTTTCATTTTGGATCAGACTCTTAATGCAAAAATATCTGTTTTATTGTTTCAGGCGTAAAATATGACAGGTTTATTGTATAGTATCCCTGGCGTTGCTCACTCCGCCAATCATTCCCAGGCCGTTGGTGACATTGGTCTTTAGAATGATGGGGTCATTCGTTACCCCATTCCCGTTCTGGTTGTACTGGTCCGTCTGCCTTAAATAGTTATAATAATCCTCTGAGAAAGTCTTGATGGAAACTTCAAATTTAGGTGTTCCGATAGCTGTCCCGAAGGGTACTGAGAAAGTGAGGGTCTTGGTCCTCCCCGCAAACGTCCTGTCGCTGAAAATATAACTTCCGTCATTCAGTTTTGTATTGTTAAGGAACACCACATCATTGGAGGTGAAATTAAATGGCGACCAGGTCAGGGTGCCGTCATCATAGGCCAGTATAAGCAGCCGGTAGTAATTCTTTACATTTGGCTCGTCACTGAAGCTGACAGTGATCTGGCCTACTTTAAAACCTGTGTTATCTGTTCCGATGGAGTCAATATAGGATGTTGTAATGTTCAGCTTTTTTGGAATGCTGAAGATTGATTGTGCCGTTGTATAATTCTTGGCCGATACATTCACGGTGTAGGTATGTTCAGGCAAAGGTTTCTGGTTAAGCACATATTTGCCGCCCTGGTATTGGGCATTACCCAGCAGCGCGCTGCCGTCATAAACCGTAACGGTGGCATCCTGCAAAAGGTAGCCGGTGGAATCATTGCTTTGCATGATCGGCAGGCTTCTGCTGACCTGGAAATTAAAGACCGTGTCGGTATTGGCTTCGCCGTTGATGACAATTTTGCTGGAGTACGCAGGAAGGTCAAGATCTATGGGTTTGTTGCATCCGTATGCCAGAACAATGATCGACAGGGTGAATAAATGCTTTTTCATGGTATTAAAATTTAACAAAGTAAGTGATGCCCGGAATAAAGCCGAGGAAGCCTCTCTGGTAAGCTTTTGGTCGGTTGTTGGTATTGTCAATATAAACGTATGCAGGGTTATTCCGTGCCAGGACATTGTAAACGGAAAAGCGGTAGCCTGATTCGGAGGCCCACGACTGGTAGCGGATCTTATTGAAACCGATGTCTATCCTGAAAGTGTTGGCCAGCCTGTAATTGTTTTTTTCAGTATAGTCGTATACCACATTGCCGTTGATGTCGAGATATTTTCCTATTGGCACAGACTGCACATTCCCTGTCGAAAACACAATATTCACAGAAAGCGAATGTTCCTCATCGAGTTTGGATTGTGCCACCACATTGATATAATGCCTGCGGTCGAACTGGAAATAATAAGTCTCATCCCTGTTCACGCCGGGGGTATTTCTCCTGGCCCATGCAAGCCCATAACTTATCCATCCTGTCAGGTCGCCCCTGCGTTTGTGCAGGAAAGTCTCTACACCATAATTCCATCCTTTTCCATGTAACACCTTTGATTCCCATTCATTGCTTGAAAGCAGGCCACCAGAAATGTCCACGCCTTCCCTGACTTCCAGCAGGTGATCGAACCATTTATAATATCCTTCTATCGATAATTCAAGGTTATGCCTGTAAGGTTTTGAAATGCCCAGTGTTACCTGTTGTGCCCTTTGTGGTCTGGAAAGCTCAGTAGCCGGCACCCAGCGGTCGAAGCTTAATGCCAGTACGCTGGAGTTGATTGGATCAGCCAGGAGATGAAGGGTCTGGTTCATCAGCGTATAACTGCCCTTGATGGCAAATTCGTTCCTGATCCGTTTATTGAATGATATCCGCGGCTCCGGCAAAAGGAATGATGTTCTGCCGTTATGATAGGAAACAAGCCTTACGCCCCCTGTCAGCTTAAAATCTTTGCTGACCATGAATTCATCTTCAGCGTATACGGCAAATTCCTGGGTCACCATCGCCTTGTTCAGTCCGTAAAATGTATCGTTGGAAGAAAATCCGTTCCTTTTATATTTTGTGGCAGTGGTTCCGGGCTGAAACCCTTTCATCGAGAAGGATGCCCCGTACCTGAGGGTGTGTTTGCTGCTGGCAATATAATCATAATCCACCCTGGCAATGAAATCGCGTATGAAGTTAATGTATTTCAGCTCAACGCTCGATGTATTGATGACATTGGCGCTGTCATATGAAGATGAGTAGGAAAGGCCCAGGATGCTGCGATACTGGCTGTAGCTTAATGTCAGATTGGAGAACAGCCGGTTATTGATCACTTTGTTCCATTTGACTGAGCCGAGCAGGTTGCCCCACTTTATTTCGAAATCGTCCTGGATGTTCAGGATGCTGTTGTTTTGCACCCTGGTATCGCTTGTAAAAGTATACATCCGGTCGTGACCCGAATAAAGGCTGAAGAATAACTTGTTTTTTTCATTTATCCTGTGACACACTTTGACATTAAGATCATAGAACGCATAGGTGAACTTATTGGAATCGCTGCCAATGGCTCTCAGGAAAAGCAGGTCCCAGTGCGAGCGCCTTGCAGCTATGGCGAAAGTGGTTCGTCCGTTCCTGGATAAAGGTCCGTTCAGGTCGAGGGTAAAGGCTACCAGGCTGTTCAGGAATATGCCGTGCAGACCATTTGAGTTGCCTTCCTTATTCACCACATCGGTTATAGCAGAAAGCCGTCCGCCGTTCCTTGCCGAATAACCGCTTTTCGTCAGATTGATACTGTTGATGGCTTCCGAATTAAACACCGAATAAAAGCCGAACGCATGATTCATGTTGTAAAGGGGCACTCCGTCCAGCAGTATCAGGTTCTGGTCCTGGCCGCCTCCTCTTACATACATCCCATGTGTCAGTTCTGTGCCCGGCATTACGCCCGGAAGGTGCTTGATGGCTCTTACAACATCTATTTCACCGCCCAGGGAAGGCATGCGGCTTATCTGGAATCCCGGAACCTCGACATAACCGTTCTCCATCCTGTCGATGATCTTGAAATTTCTTTCCAGCACAAACTGGATCAGCTCGTCTACTGCTGCCTTGTTTTTAATCCTGACCTTTCTTGGCGCGGAATCATCTTCCATTTCTTCGGTTTCTTCCGTTTCTATGGCAGCATTGCTGAAAGGATCGATCTGGACATCATCTTCATCCATTGGCCTGAGCTGTACATTCGCCTGTTTGTTACCTGCTATGGAAGTAGTGTCGATCTTTGCAAAATATCCCTCATTCATATACATGAGGTTCTTGGTGCCATAAGGAATGCTGAGGGCATAATATCCGTAATTGTTGGTGATGGATCCCGTACCCGTTTGAGGGCAGAAAACATATGCTCCTATCAGCACTTCGCCCGTTTCAGCGTCGGTAACAAACCCCGAAATGGAGAAACTTTGAGAATATACCTTAGAAGTGCTAAAGATAAGTACAATAATGGTGAAAACAATTTTTTTTGCCGGCAGCATAAATAAATTTCAAATTTATGGGAATTTACATCATATACCAAGAACGAAATTGTCACTTTTAATGCCTTTTCGACAGACAGGAAAAGTTTATCGGTTTTTTTAAATGAATTGCCAAGTCCATGTAATCTTATATGATAAACTGTTGGAAGGCATAGTTTTTGCAGGGCCAGAGGTATAACTTGTGGAAAAGCCACGGGGGTTAAACTTTATCTTTGAAAATACAATTTGAAAGTAAGCCGGTATATTCTCATATCGATCCTGCTCATTTATACCATAGATTGTCAAGCTGCTTCGCATAGTGATACAGCGGCAAAAAGCACCGACACCGTTGATGTATTGAAAGGCCTTGACCTTAAACGCGTGCCTTCTGTGGATACGTTATACAGGGTAGCAAAAAAATACCTTGGTAAGTGGGCGCATTTATTTCTTGCCATAAAGATAGAAGAAAGCGGCAACAATGGTCATTACAGCTGGCTTTCCGTTAACCATTACAATCTTTGCGGCATGAGGTTTCCGCGCTCAAGGAGAACCTATGCCACCGGTTCCACCAATACCAATTATGCCATTTACCGCAATTGGTTCGAATGCATGCTGGATTTCAAGATTTATCTCGACATCATTGAAAGAAAATTCGTTGAAAAACATAAAAGATCTCCCAAGGATGATGTGGAAATGATCAACTTCATGTTTAATTCCTTTAATCATTTTGACAAATGGAAAAAAGACATGATGGTGCTGATCAAATACGTCAAGAAAAAATATAAGTGACCCCGCCTTCGTGCCGTTGCGGTTATTGCAAACCTTTTTAATAACGGCGGCGGGATCAATAAATCCTCGATAATTAAGCCTATTTTCGCATCGATGTTTGTAGCCGGATTCACTATAGCTCGCAATGTGGTTAAAGCCGATTATCCTGTCAGGGAAGCTGTTTATTCCATTCTCCCGCTCTGCGATGAATTTATTATAGCAGTGGGAAAAAGTGATGATGGCACGCTCGAATATGTACGCAGTTTTGATTCCCCCAAAATAAAAATCATAGAAACTGTATGGGATGACAGCCTGCGTGAAGGTGGCCGGGTATTGGCCGCTGAAACCGATAAGGCATTCGATGCGGTAAGCAGGCAGGCCGACTGGTGTTTTTACATCCAGGCCGATGAATGCCTGCATGAAAGTTACCTGGAGAATGTGCGCAGCGCCATGGACCGTTATAAAGATGATAAAAATGTGGAAGGCCTGTTGTTCGATTATGTGCATTTTTATGGCAGCTATGATTATGTAGCGGACAGCAGGAACTGGTACAGGCGCGAGATAAGGGTAGTGCGGAATGACAAACGCATCCGCTCATATAAGGATGCGCAGGGTTTCAGGATCGATGGCAGGAAACTCCGCGTGAAACAGGCCAATGCTTCCATATTTCATTACGGGTGGGTCAAACATCCGAGGCAACAGCTCGAAAAACTGAAACAGGCCCGTAAGTTCTGGCACAGCGATGAGTTCCTTGAAAAGGAATATGCCAACGTGTCGGAATTTGATTTCTCGGTCGTCGATTCGCTGAAAAAATATCACGGTTCACATCCTTTGGTCATGCGGGAAAGGATCATACAGAAAAACTGGGAATTCGAACACGATATTAGCATAAAGAATCTCAGTCTGAAGAAACGACTCCTGTACATGGTTGAGAAACTGACCGGCTGGAGGATAGGGGAGAACCGCAATTACCGGTTGTTGCCCTGATTCACTGAAGGTGGATGTCAAGTGCATCCCTTAACGCGATACCCACAAAATTGAAAGCCATCACCAGCAGCATGATGGCAAGTCCCGGCACGATGGCCAGGTAAGCGCTGTCAAACATGATATAGCCGAAATTCTCTTTTATCATCATTCCCCAGCTGGGTGCCGGAGGCGCTATACCCAGACCCAGGAAACTCAATCCCGATTCCAGCAATATGGCCGATCCGAAAATTGAAATGGACAATACGATAAGTGAACTTTTCAGGTTGGGGAGTATATGCCTGAACATGATGCGGAATGGTCCGAACCCCAGTACCCTGGCTGCCTGGATATACTCCTTTTCCCGGATGCTGAACACCTGCCCCCGAACAACCCTGGCGACTTCCACCCAGGTGCTCAGGCCGATAGCGATGAATATCTGCCAGAATCCCTTGCCCATGGCGAAACTGATAGCCACAACCAGCAACATGGTGGGAAGGCTCCATATCACATTGATAAACCAGGAAATGACAGAATCGGTCATTCCGCGAAAATAACCGGCCATCAGGCCAAGCGTCGTGCCTATAAGAAGTGATATGAAAACAGCGACAAGGCCTACAGAAAGCGAAACTCGGGTACCCATAATCACGCGGCTCAGCAGGTCGCGCCCGAAGCCGTCTGTTCCGAGCACGAACGTTTTTGTATGCACCCTGAAGTTGTTGAATGATTTTAATGCCAGTTTTTCCTCCAGCACTTTCCCCTCGGGATGATATAAATGCAATATAGCCGTGTCATTGACAATACGGTAACTCTGTATGGCAACGCTTCTCAATGGTTCTTTGCGGCCGTTCCACCATGCGTCGAAAAAGGATTGCGATTCGGGGGAAGGCACCTCGAAAAACAGTATGCTGCTCATGGGCTTCAGCAATGCAATGGGGAGATTGATCTGGTTGGCGTTGTTTGTCTTGTCAGGGGTGATGAGGTTGCCGAGAAGGCTCACCACAAGGGCAATGACGATAATAATTGCTCCGAAGAGGCCCAGGTGATGCCTGAGAATTTTTTTCCCGATATGCCTTAATGGTCCAGCCAACGTAATGAGGCAAAGTTAGGAATATTATTTTTACAAACGACTGCCGGAAAATATTTTACAGCACAATATACCCCGGAGATGAAACGTTTCTCAGGGACTATGAAGCCATTGGTTTTTATTTTTCTGTTAAGTGTGGTCTGCAGCGCAAGTGCCCAGAAAATATATGTTTCGGGGTTGGCTTTTAAAGGAACGGTAATGAGTGAAATAAGTTCAGGAAAGGATCTGGCCAGACTGATGACCGCTTCGACGATCAACGATTACGATAAGTCGCGGGCAGCAAGGATCAGGGACGGAAGCCCCAGGCAGGTTCACACTGATTATCTGGCGCTCGACCTGATCATGCGTTTCAACGACAGGCGGAACCTGCTGAAATGGACCGAATGGACTTTGGGTATGGGCATAACCAGGCCGGACTGGTATTTCAGCTCTTCGGAACAGGCTTTTGAATTTCATAATGACACAATGAGTACAATGAGCCTGGAGAAAACCAGGCATTCTGGTATCATGCTGGAGAGCAAGATACTGTTCAACTCGTCACCATACCGTAGCCGCATGATGCCATATATAGGTTTGGGAGCCAGGATAGGCTTATATCAGCAGAAGAACAACCAGTTGAGGTTTACAGATATATATTCAGAATCGTTCAGCCGTTTCACTGTTTCGGAGGTAAAAGACCTGAGCACCATGCCAAGTTCGCTTGTAGGGGTATATGGCATCCTGGGTCTGAAGTATAATGCATCGTGCCTTTTCAGTTTTTTCAGCGATATAAATATGGGATATTACAACAGGGTATTTGCCGACAGGATTCATATGGATGGCAGGAATTTTTCGCTTTCGCTGGGGATGACATACAAGCTGGGCAACAACATCGACCCCGCTCCTGAGGAAGTATCAGCCGAGCCCGGTAAAGACAGGAAAAAGATGCAGGTGTACTGGTGATCAGCCTTTTTTTTCCAGCCATCTTGCCAGGAAACAGTCGTATACGCGGTAATAGAAACCATTTTCATCCTTTTGTTTGTAGACCATTTCCTTAGTCAGCAGGGCTTCAAGACTTCTCTGCACATTCGCGGGAGTGCCGAGCAGGTATTTCTGTATAAAGTGTTTTGATGAAGGCTGATACACTTTGTCTTCGCCCGCTATGGCTTTCAGGAGCTGCCATTGGTTGGACGTGAGCAGGGTCCGGTACTGGAAGAATACCGCCTCCTGGTCCTGGAGCAGTTCGGATGCGGCCTGTTGTACGTGGGCCAGGGTGACTTTCTTAAGGCCTGTGGCGTAAATCCTGTTGCACAGGGCCTGGGTGTAATATGTATGCAGCCTGGTCCATTCAAGTATGAAATCCACCGCATCCTGGCTGATCTGCCGGTTTCTTTCGGAGAATTTAAGGCTTATGAAAGGGGCGTATTTTCCGGCTTGCACTGGTCCGAGATAAAGCGATTGTGTGCTGGAAAAGAACGGGCGTTTCGTATTGCCGAACATATCCGATAAAAGATGCTGGCTGCTGCCGCTGAAAATGAAATGCACATGCCTGAGTTGCTGAATATGGCTCCTTAGAAGGGCTTCAATGTTCTTTTCAGGATAAAAGGTTATCTGCTGGAATTCATCTATGGCGATGATGATATGGTTTTTTTGTTTTTCAAGGAAATTAAAAAGCCCCCCGAGACTTTGCTCATATTGTTTCTGCTGTTCGAAATCGAAACTCACTTCAGGGGCTCCGCTCAGCGGATCAAAGCTCAGTACAGGCCTGAAAGACTTAAGCAGGGCCAGGAATTTTTTACCTAAACTGTGCTTTTCGGGATAGACTTTCAGAATGGCTGTGGCCAGCTGGTTGGTAAAATCCCGCAGGGATTGGGTGGCGTATATATCCGTGTAGATGCCCTGGGCCTTTTTTTTCCGAAGCCCGGCAAATACATGGTGTATGAGGCCTGTCTTGCCCATGCGCCTTTCTGACAGCAGTGTGGTGTTTACACCGTTCATGGCGTTGCTGATCAGCAGTTTGGTCTCGGTTTCGCGGTCGCAGAATAATGCACTTCCATGGTAACCGCTGACCGGAAAAGGATTCAGGATAACATCATTGCTCATGCCCGCAAATATACAACATTTTGCATTATACAAAATGCATTATACAAAATGTTGTATGGGAAAAACGCACTACCCGGCCTGAAACTGGTTTCGTATCCAGGTCATCTGCCTTTTGGCATAGTTGCGCGTATGCTGCTTGATTTTGCTGATCACTTCCTCCATTGAGATATGCCCGTCAAAATAAGGCCACCATTCACTGTAGCCTACGGTCTGCAAAGCGTTCAACTCCCGCAGGTCACCCAGTTCCCTGACTTCACGCTCAAGACCCGCATCCACCATCTGGTCAACGCGGCTGTTGATGCGCTCATATAATTGCTCGCGATCGGTTTCCATCCTGACGAACCTGGTGACAAAATCATGCCTGAAAGCAGGCAACATGCTCCCGGAAGGATCAGCACCCCTTGCGATTTCAATGGCCCTAATAAGCCGCTGTGGATTTTGGATATCTATGGAAGAGAATCGCCGTTCATCAAGCGACCGGAGTTCTTCCTGCAGGGCTTTTATGCCTTGCTGCCCCAGCATAAGCTCCAGCTCGGCCCTGAGGACAGGGTTCCGTTCAGGCATAGGATCCAAGCCTTCCAGCAGCGCCTTGATGTATAAACCGGTGCCTCCGCATACAATCAAATGATCATGCGTGTCAAAAAGACTATTGATCAGCTTCCGTCCTTCTTCAGCGTATTTTCCCGCATTGTATGGCTCGTGGATACTGACATGCGCTATGAAGTAATGGGTGGCTTGAGAGAGTTGTTCCTCGCTGGGACGCGCAACCCCTATGTTCAGTTCCCTGTAAACCTGGCGTGAATCGGCCGAAAGGATAGGGCACGAAAGCTCTTTTGCCAGACGTATGGCTTCATCCGTTTTGCCAACCGCAGTAGGACCTGTGACGACTATGATCTTTTTTGACATGCCCGCTGCAAAGATACGCACTGCAATACATTGTTACAGACTATTCTTCGCCCTCCAGCTCTTCTTTGGCTTTTAAAACCAATTTCTTTTCCTCGGCATTGAGTACGGGAAAAGAAAGATCCAGTGATTGCAGCGTTTCGAGCAGCAATTCCCCGAACAAAGCCCTGCTGATCCATTGGTCGTCTGCCGGTACAACGTACCAGGGTGCATGTTTGGTGGAGGTTTCGCGAATCATATCCTCGTATGCCGACTGGTATTTGTTCCAGAGTTTTCGCTCTTCAAGGTCGGTATAATTGAATTTCCATTGTTTCTCGGGGTTACTGATGCGTTCAAGGAATCTGTTCTTTTGCTCTTTTTTACTGAGGTTCAGAAACACTTTGATGATCACTGTTCCGTTTTTTACCAGGTGCCGTTCCATTTCGTTGATAGACCTGTAACGGTCTTTCCAGAATTTCCTGTCTGCCTGACTCACGGTTTCAAAGCCGGGAATATGCTGCAAAGGGATCAGTTCGCGGTGCACCTTGGTGATCAGCACCTCTTCATAGTATGAACGGTTGAATATTCCTATCTTTCCGCGGCCGGGAAGGCGCTGGTATGTTCTCCAGATAAAATCGTGATCGAGTTCCTCCCTGCTGGGCTGCTTGAAACTGGTAACTTCACAGCCTTGAGGATTGACGCCGCTGAGCACGTGTTTAATGCAACTGTCCTTTCCCGCACCGTCAATGGCCTGTAGCACCACCAGGACCGAATATTTTCCCTGGGCGTAGAGGGCTTCCTGTAAAGCAGCGATCCTGTTACTGTATTCTTCGACTTCTTTCCTGAGCAGTTTTTCATCCTTCAGGCCGTTCCTGTAATCCGTCTTGTAATCCTTCAGGCTGAATGTCTTGCCTGATGCGCGTATATGCTTGTTTTGAAGAATATTTTTCATAGCTTAAAAAGCGAACCCGATGCGAATAACATAAGGAGCGCCGTAAATGTTGTTGCTGGAAGGATAAAGGAAGAGATAATACCCGGATATGAACACTCCTCCGCCTGCCATATAACCCCCGCCGATAAGCCCGTAATGGCCCACTTCCCCGCCGTAGGCCAATGCCTGGTATTCTACCTGCGCGAATAATTCGGGGGAGAGAGCGTATCTGGTAAACACATTTCCTCCGTACACCAGGAACTGGTTGTTGGTTGAAAACCTGTTGTCGCGGAAATAAATAAAATTGCCGCCTACGCCTGAAGTAAGCCTGGGGGTAATCCTGTAACCTACCTGCGGGAGCAGTTGTATGTTGGTGACAGTGCCGAAAGTCACGCCTCCGCCGATATTAAAGACCAGCCTTTCCCTGAAAGTCTTGTTGGATAAAGCATCGGGGTCATTTTCTTCATTTTGGCAGAAAGCAAATGGTAATGTAGAGAAAAAAAAACAAAAAAATAGAATGTTTTTAAAATTCATTGCCTAACTTTTTCAATATTAGTTTAATTTCGCGACATAAAAAAATAAAAAGTTATATGCCAAAAGTTCACAATTTTTCAGCCGGACCCTCGATCCTGCCTCAGGAAGCGCTTGATGGATGCGTTCAGGGAATCAGGGATTTCGCCGGTACGGGTTTATCTGTTCTTGAAGTCTCTCACAGGGGTAAGGAATTTGTTGCAGTAGTGGAAGAAACACAAGCCCTGCTGAAAGAACTCATGGGTATCCCTGATGGCTATGACATTCTGTTCCTTGGCGGCGGAGCGAGCATGCAGTTCCTGATGGTGCCTTATAACCTGCTTGAAACCAAGGGAGCCTACCTGAAAACCGGTGTTTGGGCTGCCAATGCCGTTAAAGAAGCGAAATACGTTGGGAATGTGGAAGTGGTGGCAAGCTCG
>CALMKH010000222.1 GCA_937867025.1 uncultured Bacteroidota bacterium
AGAAAAGAGGGGAGAGTATTTCCTTATCGGCCATGACCTTCAACCACCAGATGGTGCGTGTGATACTGGCCGAGCAGGTGTTCAGGGCGTTTACCATTATTCACGGGACGGGGTATCATCATTGAGAGGATGCATTACTTCATGTCTGGAATTATTGTCTTCTCAATCATTCCGTCAGATTTATAAAAGATACATTCACCTTCCGGGACAATTCTTAAATATTGTCTGCTACAATATGGCGGATAATATGAATTGTCGTAACACCCAAGATTATTGACGTCTATGGATAATGTGTAATGGAGGGCTGCTTTTAAAGTTCCACCTGAGTCATATACTTTCCAGCCACCTATAGGAAAGTATGGATGATGGACATCTGTCAGATATTGTTCTAGCAGGGATTTATAAACTGGAGATGAATCATATTCATGAAACTTCTGTTTGAAATAACGTTTGCAATCCTTTTCAATAATAACAACACCTTGTTGGTAAACCCTGCCATTCGCATGATAGGACGTATAGTTAAAGGATGTATCATTAAGTGGCTTCACCATATAACTTATAAACCCGTATGTGTCGTTGAAGTTCGCAGAATAAAGAAGTCTTCCATTTTTAAAACTGTCAATGAATGTAAGCCGGTAATCCTTCTTCGTCTTATCGTATATAAAGTATTTCCATAGGCTGTCTTTCTGGCAATCGGTAAAATCGGGAGGATGTTGATGAGGTGAATACGGATAAATATAATGTTCCTGTTTACCGTTCATTAAATAATATCCTTCCTGCCTGTACTTCAGGATATTTGAATATTGATCACCGGGACCGGAATATTCTCTGATAGTATAAGTAATAGGATTAAGAGGTCTGTCCACCCAACCGCTGCCACTTGCCCGGATGCCTTCGAAAATTATGAGGTCTCCTGGTAAACACTTATTAAGTGATTCTGTAATTTCAGGGGTAATTCGTGAATCTTTAACAGTAAATTCCTGCATAGGACCCTTTTTGGGAAGGAGTATCATCCTGTATTTCGTTATGCGTATCTGGTCCATCTCCGATAAATAAATATCACTATAATAAACAAGTTCCTTCTGCTGCAGGATATCTTCAAGTATCACGCTGGAATTAGCTTCAAGCTTTCCCAATCTTGGAGAGCCAAATTTGAATTTTCTGACTGTAATTGAAATAGTGTCTTTCCAGATAACTTGCTTTTTCTTTTTTACACCAATAGCAACAGTACATGAATCTACACCATAAATGGGCATAATCTTATAGGATTGTAACGAGCTGTCATATAAAACCACACAATTTCTGTCGTGTTGCAAAACTATATTTTCCGAAAATATTCCAGGGTATATGATCTGTATGGGGGAATAAAGATTTTCATAGAGAACCATCGAGTTAGGAATACTCACTATAGGTTTCTGTGTATAACCGGTATGAATACAGCATACAAGTGCAAGGAAAAGAAAACTCTTCATCATGTAATATTAACTCAAAAAAAGTTAAATAATTGTAATGCCTGGCTGCTTTGGGCGGAAGACAATGGTCTTCTTATTCAGATGTATTCCCTTTAAAAAGGTTCTTCCCCTTTTCCAGCGCCTCATTCAGACCCTCAGCCCTCTTGCCTCCGGCTGTGGCATAGAATGGCTGCCCTCCTCCGCCGCCTTCAATGCTTTTTGCCAGCTCGCGAACAATATGGCTGCAGTTGATACCCCTGTCCTTTACCAGGTCGTCTGAAGCAAAAACAGTCAGCATAGGTTTATCGTTCACAAGTGATGAAATGACACCAATAATAG
>CALMKH010000223.1 GCA_937867025.1 uncultured Bacteroidota bacterium
TATGCAAAAGATAAAGATGGGAACGTACACTGCGGTGGTGCATTTATAAGGGATCGTGAAAAACTTATTTTCCTGTCCCTGTCTACACGCAAAGAATATAAAAAATTCGGTTCAACCGCTCTACTGATACATGAATCAATCAGGATCGCGCATAAACAATCATATTCATATTTTGATTTTGAGGGTTCAATGCTTGAGCCGGTTGAGTACTTTTTTAAAGGATTCAATCCCAGTCCTCTGATTTATTTTAATGTTAAGAAGAACAGGATGGGTCATTTATTTCCTCTTTATCAGAGGATCAGGCAATATTTTAAACTATAATTTTAAAGTTGCTTATACTATGAATACTGCTGATAGTTCTGCTCTGTCTCCTCTTTCTATCATAAATGGTATTGAGTAATTATAAGGACGCAAAAATAACACAAGTTGATTAATATAACTCTCTGATTGTCAAATGACAATACATTGTAATAATGCCTGTAATAGACCCTTGTTATTCTGGTATTTCCGCAATACGCGACATGCAATATCTGTGCTTATATATGGTTCTGTTTATTTAGAAATGAGAAAGTTTCTTTTGGTCTGGTACATCATTAAATAGCCGCGTTTATTAGGTTCAGTCAGGAATGATCTTCGAATGAGGCTTTCAGCCAGGGCTTGTTTTTCCAGGAATGGTGAAAGCAGTTTTTCTATCCTGTTCTCTCCAATTCCTATTCTTTTCCCAAACTCACTGAAGTCAACCATTGAAGCATGTCCGCTTTTCTTGAAATGTTCACTTTTAAATGCATCAGCAAATAGTCCTTTATCCAGAGCAAAATCGGTATCATCCACATGCATCCTGGTATTGATCAGGTCATACGCAGGACTTAAGAGATAATCCCCGCTCCCCGTTTCTAGCAACGCAAAGTTCTTTAAATGCGCGTCGCCGTTTGAAAACAGGTAATTGAATACAACAATCGAAAAGTACTTTTCTATTTCAACCCTCCAGGCCGGCACGTATTTCTGGATTAACAATCCCAGTTCCTCATAACTGTATTCGTATTTGAAATTCGGCCCTGCATTCACTGAAGTTTTTCCGGCCAAACTTGCAAAATCTTCCTTACCCCATTTTTTACCGTCTTCTTTCACGTCGAAACGTTTAGTAATATAAGCTGGTGTACCATCCTTGAAAAATATCAAGGCATTTTCAGCCGTTTGAATGCCATACACTTGTTTGGCTATCTGCATGGTCAAATGCTCATTAGCCGGAACCTGGTCTACTTTTTTCAGATCCCTGGGTATGGGCTTTAAAATATATGTACCCTGCTCCCCTTCTTTTGTCAGGCGGAGTTGATTTTTTTCCAGTAGCAAACTCAATTTTTCCTGTACCCCGGAAATCGAAATTCGTTTCCGGTTTTCCCTGAATGCCTCTGCAAGCTCTTCATCTTTGTAGGGAAGATCGTAAGGTAAAATATGGCTGACCTTTTTGTTGTTGAATACATTTCTCAAACAAGAAGGACTGTATGTGTTGTATCCTTCAGCTAAAGTACCGGGACAATATTTTATATTTTCCAGATTCATGCTTCTCTCTCAGGTTTTACTGTAATGGCTCCAATTGTATCATATTGTGCCGTTGCCATTAACAAGCCGAAATCATCTGCTTCATCTATCCGTAATTGTGTACATTGCAATTTCCGGTTTACACCCTCGCTTAACAGATTAAAGAAAAATGGGAACAGATATTCGCTTTCGTATGTCATTTGACTTTTCGGCATTGTCAAGCTGATGGCCGGCTTTGAAGCATCATTGAAATAACCTGTATCATATGTAAACACATATTGCTTTCGGCTCAATTCGACAAGTTCCCCTGCCAATTCCCCATTCCGGTATATTTCCATAGATCGCATCTAATTATTACTTCTTGTCAATTTCCAATTTTAATTCCATCCCCAGGACCTCTGCTATTTTGATCATAATGTCCAGGGTTGGATTTCCCTGGCCACGTTCAATCTTATACAACGTATTGGTACTGATATTCGCCAATTCAGCCAAATGAGGTTGAGTAATTTTCAGCTCATTTCGCCTGTTTTTTATTATCAAACCAAAATCCTTAACTAACATTATAATGTGATTTTAAAGCAAATTTATATTATTTTGTGCATTTATACAAGTAAAATCACATCTTAGTGTGATTTTACTCTATATTATATCTGAAATCAAGCTATACAGTCCAAAAATCACATTAAAATGTGGAAGTAAATTCATTTCACAATTGGGGAATTATTTCCATTATAAAGCCCTTTTTGGGGATTTTTTCCATTATAATGACAGTTTGGGGGAATTTTTTCCATTATAATGGCATTGAAGGGAAATTTTCACATTAAAACCGCTTATACGCATATGCATATAAAATCAGCGATTCTGGCATTTTTATATCTAATTGCATA
>CALMKH010000224.1 GCA_937867025.1 uncultured Bacteroidota bacterium
GGTGCCTTAACCCGGAACTGCAGGCACTTCAATGACCATGTCTCCTGTGGCATGTGTAAAGGTTATGTGCAATAACAATGTTCGTTCTCTTTCCGCTCCGCCTGTTTCAAATACTTCTTCATCCATGAGCATGTACGAACAAAGATCTTTGTATAATGCACTGAGTTGCCCGGATGGAATGGCAATTGTGAAAGCAATTTCCATGTCGGAAAACATGTGGTGGTCGGTAATGAAGCCCCGCTTGTCAATAATCTGTGTAAGTTCGTGAATGGCCTTATGTCTTTCGAAATGGGTATAACCTTGCCAGTAAAGGATGTCTTTATGTATATGTTCAAACATGGTGTTCGTATATTCTGCTTTATAAAACGAACCAGCCGGTTCTTGTAAAAGCGATTGAATGCAAATTTAGAAACGCGGCTTAAAGTCCTTAATGATACAAGTCATTTCCGCTGTTGCAATTGGTCACATGGCTATTTGGCGGCATGGCCCGCATCTGTCTCGAATTGATCCCTGAACACATTCAGCAGGGTTTTGTGACTTGAATGGATTTCCCTGAACACATTCGTAAGCGTTGATATGTCGATTTCAGAAATTTGCTCGTTTTTCAGCAATGTCATCATGTGCTCCTGGAACTTTCCGTAGTTTTCCTCATTTTCCTTCAGCATCTTGTCTGCACTGTGGCCACTGTTGGTAGTCCCGTCAATGATAAGTTGTTCAAGGCCGTCGTAAAATACAGTCTCTGATTGCTGGATTCTGATGAATATGTCGTGGAGTGCGTCGTTCGCTGACATTTCCATTTCCCGCATATTATGCCCGATATCCTTTATGGTTTTGGCGGCATGAATGATGTTCCTGGCCATTCCGGCGAGTTTGCCTATCCATTCGATCTCTTCAGCTGACATGTCTTTTTTATCCAGGCTGAGCAGGTAATCCAGTATTTCGCCATGCAGTTTTTTCAGGGAGATATACTGGCGGTCGGTAAACTGGCTTTCGGGCAAAGCTTTGCTTATATGGCCAGGATGTTCCGGCCGTTTTGCGGACAGTCCAAGCACAGCCTTGTTGTACTTTATTGTGAGAAGAAGAAGGCGGCCTGCTTCTTTCCGGGCTGCTTCAACCGCCTCATCATGAAATTGAGGGAGTGCTTTCTGAAGGTATATAGCCAGCCGCCCGTCATCAGAACCCTTGAACAGGCTGTCGAGCCAGGTGGCGAAAAAACCGAGGAACGGGTACAGGATCACAATAAATATAATATTGATGCCGGTTTGAAATGTCACCAATCCGATCAATGGTCTGTCAACTCCGACAAACTGTTGGATTAAACCGGTTACCTGCAGGAGAAATATTCCGCACAGGATGGAGAGCATGAGGTTGAACAGGAAATTACCGAGGGCCACCCTTTTTTTATCCCCGCTTCCACCCAGCGAGCCCAGCAGGATTTTCAGCGTCGTCCCTGTTTCCGAACCCAGGACTATGGCCGCTGCCGAAGGAAAGGGGATTATGTCATGATAAAGCGCCGTAAGTACAATGGCCATGACAGCAGAACTCGACTGAATGGCAGCTGTTAGGACCATGCCGATCGGGATAAAGATATAAGGTGACAAGGATGCATACCGGCTGATATCAATAGTGGTGGCGATAGTGCTGACGGAAGATTTCATCCAGTCGAGCCCGACGAACAACATGCCTAATCCTGCAAGCAGGCCGGTAAAGTGATAGGTGGCGTCCTGCCTGGGTGCAAGCAGCCGGACCGCGAGCGCCAGTGCAAGCAAGGGGTAGGCAATCATGCTGATGTCCGTTGTAAAACCGACCAATACGAGCATCCAGTTACCGATGGTCGTGCCAAGATTGGCGCCAAGGGTAATTGCCAGTGCATTGCGCATGCTGAGAATACCGGCACCGACAAAAGAAAGTATGATCAGCATGACAACAGAACTGCTTTGCAATACTGCTGTTACCACCGTGCCTCCGAAAATCGCTTTCAGCTTGTTCTCCGTATGCTTTTGCAGGAATTTTTTAAAACGCCTGCCCGCAATAAACTTCAGGCTTTCTTCCAATACCGACATGGCATAAATAAACATGTATATGCCAGCCAGCAAGTGCGCCCAGTTTATAATGTCCATATTGCGTTTGAATTCCTAAGGGTTGATAAGCTTGCTGAGTTTCCTGATGCGGGCATTAAGGGAAGGAATGCCTTCATTCTCCAGCTGGTTCATCATGCCTAAAAGTTCATCATGAATGAACGGCCGGTCCTTTTCAAGTTCGTAAAGCGATTGAAGGGAGTTGACCCTGACTATCCGTGAATTGCTCCTGTCGCAGGCCCAATCCTTTAAGATGCGCCTGGCTTCGGCGTCCCTGCGGTCGTCAAGTTCCAGCCTTGGCAACATTTGCGCAAGATGCCATTTTAACGTCTTTTGCGTGCAATGGTGACAAAGGTTCAGTATGTCTTCTTCATGGCCTTTCAG
Organism: uncultured Bacteroidota bacterium; assembly: GCA_937867025.1. GTDB lineage: Bacteria > Bacteroidota > Bacteroidia > NS11-12g > UBA955 > JABMMZ01. The sequence goes on from CALMKH010000224.1 coordinate 2,463, forward strand.
AAGGGAAAGATTGTTCCTGCTCAATTTTTCGAGGGCATCGGCGACCCGCATGACAATTTCGTTTCTGGAATTATACAGGAATGTAAATAAATAGTCGAAATCCTGTTTGGTATGTATAGAGGCAACAACTTCATTTGTCCTTCCCAAGGATCTGAGATCGCTTCCGCCTAATATGTTTTCAATGTGTTTCATTTTTATATGGAGCCGGTGTAAAGGTATGCAGGACTATCAGGATAGCGGGCTCATGGTATTGCAAAGATGTATGTGTGAACAATACCGGCGAATGAGTGATGTCAAAATACGTTCTGACTTTTATCAAGGGCAGCAGGCTTCTGCCAGCGTGGTTGAATATGCGCTGTCCACCATGCATAAAGAGTTTGGGCGTACAGAGACTAGACGGTTTTGAAAACAGTCTGACAAGAGTCATAACCCTTGCTGACTCCACGCATTCTGCATGGAAAGGTGCAAAAGTAGTTTTGCCTGCAGTAATCAGAATACATGAAGGCAATCCTGGTCCCAACCGATTATTCAGAACATGCACTCAATGCCGTAAGGTATGCACTCGCTTATGCGGAAATGACCCGTTCAAAGGTTATATTGCTGCATGTTTATGAGGACTCCTTAACGGCCGGCGAACTTGTTTTCACGGGTCTTCAGCATTCAAAGAGGCAGGTTTTTGAGCAGGCGGAACGAAAGATGCGCGGACTCGTATCCTCCTTCATGCGTAAAACCAGCACACGCATGGAATGGGTGCTCAGGGCAGGCAATCCTTCACAACAAATACTGGAGTATGCCAGGCAAAAGAAGATCAAGCTTGTCATCATGGGTACCACCGGAAAGGGGTATCTGGCCAGAACTGTTTTCGGCAGCACGACTCAAGCCGTTATCAGCCGGACCCTGTGCCCGGTCATTACAGTACCGCATACAGCCAGGTTCAAAAGCATATCGCGGATAGCCATTGCTGTGGACAACAATCCGGATAGCCTGCTGACCATACAGGATGCTGTGGGTTTTGCAAGGCGGTTTCAGGCGAATGCCATGTTCATGCATATCATTGATACACCGCAGGCAGACGGGGATGCTGCTTACCAGGAGATGGTTTACCAGGCAAAAAAGAGGATGCGTTACAAGCATGTGTCGTTTCATGTGTATGCTCACAAAAATGTGTTGAAAGGATTGGATATTCTGGCGAGGAAAGAGCGTGCCGACCTGCTGTCGATGGCAATTCATAAAAGACATTTCCCCGAAATGATATGGAACAAGGGCCTTACCAACAGAATGACTAACATGGTCAATATTCCCATACTGGTAATTCCTGTGCCGGCGGTATAGTTGTATTTGCTTATTTCATTGAATTTAATTATATTACAGATTTTAATAACATGAATCATTGCAAAATTATTTTATAAAAATTGGCTATTTTAACAAAATATACTTTATTTGAATTATTGAATCGAAGGACTGAGATTTTTATCAGAACGGCTTATGATAGAGATCATAAATTTGAATAGACAGGCCTCTTAATTTTGCTACATCAAATAATAAATAATAATATGAAAAGACTAATTATTTTGACTGCCGCTACCATAGCCCTGGCCTCCTGTGGAGGTGGATCCAAACCTCAGGAAACTTCCAATGAGCCCGTTGCCAAAAGCATGCAGGAACAGTCCCAAGGTACCACAACAACGGGAAACCCGTCATATGATCCGAAACGGGGTGAAGGCAAATTTAACAGCACCAATGTACAGGTAAGCGATAAACTCGATACTAAAATGGCTGATGCCGGCGAGAAGATACAAGGCGTAAAATGCGCTTCCTGCCACAAACTTACCGATGAAAAACTGGTCGGTCCGGGCTGGAAAGGCGTTACCCAGAGAAGGACTCCGGAATGGATAATGAATTTCATAACCAACCCTGATCCGATGATTGACAAGGATCCTGCCGTGCAGGCGCAATATGAGCTTTGCCTGGTGCGAATGCCCAACCAGGGACTATCCGACGAGGATGCGCGCAACATACTTGAGTTTATGCGCAAAAACGACGGAGTAAAGTAAGAACCACAATTAACATTATATGAACCATAAATTAAAACTTTTAGCCTTAGCCGGCTTGGTGGCCGGCTTATGCATGCCTTCATGCAAGCCTAAGAATACGAAAAACGCGGTCAGTGCCGATGCCGCAGCCAAAGCATATGTTGCCCCAGGGCAGTATGACGCTTACTACAACTTTGTAAGCGGGGGATTCAGCGGTCAGCTGAGCGCCTACGGACTGCCCAGCGGCAGACTGTTAAGGGTGATCCCCGTTTTTTCCGTCGATCCTGAAAAAGGATGGGGTTACAGCGAGGAGACCAAACCCATGCTGAACACTTCGCACGGATTTGTGCCATGGGATGACCTGCACCACACAGAGCTATCGCAGACCAATGGAGAGATTGACGGCAGGTGGGTATTCGGCAATGCCAACAATACGCCCAGGATCGCCAGGATTGATCTGAAAACGTTCCGCACGGCAGAAATTATCGAATTGCCCAACAGTGCGGGCAACCACTCATCACCCTTCATCACTGAAAACACAGAATATGTGGTGGCTGGAACAAGGTTCAGCGTGCCCCCGGATGATGTCAACGGCGACGTGCCCATCAACACATATAAACAGAACTTCAAGGGATACCTGAGTTTTGTAAGTGTGGGCAAAGAAGATGGAAAAATGGATATTGCGTTCCAGATCGAATGTCCCGGTGTCAATTTCGACCTGAGTCACGCGGGCAAGGGAAAATCCCATGGGTGGTTTTTCTTCTCCTGCTACAATACCGAACAGGCCAACACGCTCCTGGAAGTGAATGCGTCTCAAAAGGACAAGGACTTCATTATGGCAGTCAACTGGAAAAAGGCTGAAGAATACCTGAAAGCTGGAAAAGGCCGGAAGGTAAATGTAAAATACGCACATAACGTTTACAGTGATAAAACACATTCTGCCACTTCAGAGATGAAAAACATGGTGACCGTTCTCAGCGCAAAGGAGCTCAAAGACATTTGTTATATGATACCATGTCCCAAATCTCCGCATGGCTGTGACGTGGATCCGACCGGAGAGTATATAGTGGGCAGCGGTAAGCTTGCCGCCCTGATCCCGGTTTTCAGTTTTGATAAAATGCAACGCGCGATTGCCAACAAGGAATTTGCAGGAGAGTATGATGGCATCAATGTCATTAAGTACGAAGCCGCTTTATATGGTGAAGTTAAGAAGCCCGGACTCGGCCCTCTCCATACGGAATTTGACGGCAAGGGAAATGCCTACACGTCATTCTTTGTATCCTCAGAGGTTGTAAAATGGAATATCAAGGACCTGAAAGTATTGGACCGTGTTCCGACATTTTATTCTGTGGGTCACCTTTGCATCCCCGGCGGAGACAGTAAAAAGCCTTCTCCTAAATACCTGATCGCTTACAACAAGATTACAAAAGACAGGTATCTGCCTACAGGTCCCGAACTGGCACAAAGCGCCCAGCTTTTTGATATCAGCGGCGACAAGATGGAGATGATACTGGATTTTCCGACCATAGGCGAGCCGCATTATGCACAAGCGGTTCCTGCTGAAAAGATCAAGGGCAATCAGGTAAAGATATTTAAAATTGAAGAAAATGCCCATCCATATGCAGCCAAAGGTGAAGCGGCAGCCAAAGTGGTGAGGGAAGGCAATAAAGTGCATGTATATGCCACGTCTATCCGTTCGCACTTCTCTCCTGACAATATAGAGGGCGTACGGCTGGGCGATGAGGTGTATTTCCATATAACCAACCTGGAGCAGGATTGGGATGTGCCGCACGGTTTTGCAATTAAGGGAGCCACAAATGCCGAGCTGCTGATCATGCCAGGTGAAACCCAGACATTGAAATGGGTGCCGGACAGAGTGGGCATTTTTCCGATGTATTGTACTGATTTTTGCAGTGCCTTGCACCAGGAGATGTCAGGATACATAAGGGTATCGCCGGCAGGAAGTTCAGTGCCGTTGAGTTATAATACAGGTAAAACTACACCTGAAGCAGCCGCTGCAAAGTAGTTCGTTTATTTTTAAAATTGATAAAAGGAGCAGACATTCCAAGAGTTTATTTGCTCCTTTTTTCATAGCATAGTTATCATGGTAAATACAACACAAAACAAAATGTCAGCCTGGTCAAGGATATTACTGGTTCCGGCCAGTGTGGCCCTGGCTGTTTCAATATACGTCCCCATCTGGAGGATCGATCTGGATGCGCCGCAATACCCGGAAGGACTTAACCTGAAGATATATGCGGATAAGATCGGGGGAAATGTAGACATCATCAATGGGTTAAACCATTACATAGGGATGAAAACATTGCATACTGATGATTTCGTGGAATTCACGGTTTTGCCATACCTTATAGGTTTTTTTAGTGTTTTTGCCCTGTGTGCTGCCATTGTCGGCCGGAGAAAATTCCTCTATTCACTACTTTTCTCATTCATAGTTTTTGGTGTGGTTGCCATGGTGGATTTCTGGCGGTGGGAATATAATTATGGTCATAACCTGGATCCGAATGCAGCCATAATTGTTCCCGGCATGGCCTACCAGCCTCCGCTGATCGGCTTTAAGCAGCTGCTGAATTTCGGGGCATATTCCATCCCCGATACGGGAGGGTGGCTGATGCTTGGCGCGGGTGTTTGCATGTTACTGGCTTCCGTTATGGAATTCAGAAAACAAAGAAGTGCAAAAATAGCGGCGGCAAAAAAAGTGCGTGCCATGGCTGCGGCAGCCATTGTGACCTTGTTTTTAATGAGCTCCTGTAAACCGGGACCACAGCCTATCAGGCTGAATGCAGACAATTGCAGTAATTGTGAAATGACCATTTCCGACAAGCGTTTTGCAACAGAGTTGCTGACAAATAAAGGAAAAGTATATAAATTTGACGATCTTAAATGTATGCTTGGACATATGAAGGAGAATAGCACCCAGGAGTATTCAGGGATATATGTCACCGATTACCTGAATCCGGACGTTTTGCTGAAAGTGGAGCAGGCGTTCATCATTGCGGGAGAATCTGTAGGAAGCCCCATGGGAGGCAACATGGCTGCATTCAGCAATAAGGACAGTGCTGAAAAGTACAGCGGGAAACTGGCGGCTTCACCTGTGGATTGGTCGGTATTAAAACCATAGGCTGTATGCGTGTTTATCTCTGTACGCTTTTTATACTCCTTTCACCTGTTTTTTTATTTTCCAGAACAATACGGGTCGGTAAATCACAAGCGCTGACACGGATACAGGCCGCCATTCAGAAAGCCGTTGCAGGCGACACCATCCTTGTCGAGGCGGGAACATACCGTGAAGGCAATATCATTATTGATAAGCCGCTGGTACTGCAGGGACTTGATTACCCGGTCCTGGACGGGGAGAAAAAATTTGAAGTGCTCTCCATAAAATCGGACCATGTCAAGGTCGATGGTTTCAGGATCGAGAATTCGGGCTATGCCACCCTGGAAGATCCCTGCGCAGTCAAGTTGTATGATTGCAGTAACGTAACCGTCTCAAACAATATCCTTACGGATAATTTTTTCGGGATTTATGTGCAATTCGGCAGGAATTGCGTGATCAGGGATAACAGGATCAAGGCTTTCGGCGTTGAGGAGCAGCAAATCGGAAACGGCATACATTGCTGGAAAAGCGATAGTTTGCTTATTATTGCAAACCATATCACCGGTCACAGGGATGGTATTTATTTTGAGTTTGTAACACATTCAGTCATCTGGCGGAATATTTCCTATTCGAATATCCGTTACGGCCTGCATTTTATGTTTTCAAATGACGATGCCTATATAACCAATGTGTTCAGGAACAATGGAGCCGGCGTAGCAGTGATGTTCACCAAAAAAGTAACCATGATCAACAATACATTTGAAAAGAATTGGGGCGATGCCGCTTATGGGTTGCTCTTAAAGGAAATTTCCGACAGCTATATTTACGGGAATCAATTCAGGGAAAATACAGCTGCGGTATATATGGAAGGAACAAACCGCATACTGTTCGAACAGAATGTCGTGGAATCCAATGGCTGGGGCCTGAAAATACAGGCGAGCTGCATGGACAATGTGATCAAGCGGAATAACTTCATCGCCAACACCTTTGATATCAGCACGAACGGAACGCTGGTGCTGAACACTTTCAACGGCAATTACTGGGATAAGTACGAGGGTTATGATCTCAACAGGGATGGTACCGGGGATACGCCCTATCACCCGCTGAGTTTATTCTCCGTCATCACGGAAAACAATCCGGCTGCGATGCTTCTTTACCGAAGCCTGATCGTCTCCCTGCTGGATAAATCGGAGAAGGTTATTCCCAGTCTTACACCGGATAATTTTGTCGACAATGCCCCGTTGATTCACTCATTACCTTTATGATAGAGATTAAGAACATATCTAAAAAATTCGGAAAACTTGAAGTCCTTGAACATGTGAATCTTTCTTTCAGGAAGGGCGAATGCATTGCGCTTATCGGACCCAACGGGTGCGGGAAAACCACCCTGATCAAGTGCATACTAGGCATGGTCATACCGGGCGAGGGCGATTTGTACTACAACGGCGCTTCCATCCGCAACAAATACCTTTACAGGGAAAAGATCGGTTATATGCCCCAGATCGGGCGATATCCCGACAATATGACCATAGGACAGATCATTGAAACGATCAAGGATATCAGGAAATTCACCGGGGTACTGGATGAAGAGCTGATGCACCAGTTCCGGTTGCCGGAATTATTCCACAAAAGGATGAGGACGCTTTCCGGGGGCACGACGCAAAAAGTCAGTGCAACCCTGGCGTTCCTGTTCAGTCCGGATATCCTGATCCTGGATGAGCCTACGGCCGGACTAGATCCCCTGGCTTCAGAGATATTGAAGAATAAGATCATTAAAGAAAAGAATAAGGGCAAGCTCATTCTCATTACCTCGCATCTTCTCAGCGAACTTGATGATCTGATCACGGAGATCATTTATATGCAGGACGGAAAAGTTCATTTTCATGAAACCGTGGAAAAACTCCTCGCCAGCACCGGTGAACAGAAAATATCCAAAGGAATTGCCAGGATATTGCACAGCAATAATCCGGGTTACATGGATAAACAGAACAATGAAACCAGGACCTCCGCATGAATAAGATCACAAAATTTGTCATCCTCGATATTCTGAGGAACAAGATCGTAATTGCCTACACCCTGCTTCTGGCCGTTCTTTCCTGGAGCGTGTTCAGCCTGGAAGATAACAGCATTAAAGGCATACTGACGCTTTTAAATCTTGTATTGCTGTATGTACCCCTGGTAGCGATCATTTTTTCAACCATATACGTTTACAACAGTTCTGAATTCATTGAATTGCTGATCAGCCAGCCGATAAAACGCAAAAAAATATGGTTAAGCCTCTTCAGCGGTTTGCAGCTGTCATTGATTGTTGCGTTTCTGGTAGGCGCCGGGATTCCGATCATGTGTTTCGCCCCGTTGAAGCTTGGAGGCATGCTGCTGCTCGTCGGCTGCATAATTTCAGCGGTCTTCGTTTCCATTGCTTTTTTGGGAGCTATTTGTACAAGGGATAAGGCGAAGGGCATAGGTATTGCGATTTTATTATGGCTGTATTTTGCCCTGCTGTTCGATGGCCTTGTCCTGTTCCTCGTATTTCAGTTCGCAGATTATCCCATTGAACATGCCATGATGGTGCTGACGGGATTCAGCCCGATAGACCTGGCCAGGATACTCATCCTTTTGCAAATGGATGTTTCAGCCATGATGGGTTACACCGGGGCGGTCTTTAAAGAGTTTTTCGGAACAGATACCGGATTTGTTATTACCATCCTGGTGCTGTGCCTGTGGATAGCCATCCCGTTCATGCTGTCACTCCGGAAATTCAACAGGAAAGATCTTTAAATAAAAAAGCATGCCGTCAGGACATGCTTTCTTATATTAAACTCTAACACTAACACTCAATATTATTTTGTGGCAGGAAGCAGAACTTCATCTATCACATGTATGATGCCATTGGAAGTCGGAATGGAAGCAACTACGACGGCCTTGCCATTCACGACCGTTTTGCCGTCTTTTTTGCTGATGGTGATGTTGTCGCCATTCACCTGTCCCAGTACCTGTCCGTCGGTCAGGGCATCTGCCTTGTAAACGCCAACAGATACGTGATACTCCAGTATATTTACAAGGGCCTCCTTGTTTTCTTTTTTCAGGAGGTCTTCCACTGTGCCCGCGGGCAGTTTGTCAAAGGCTGCATTGGTAGGGGCGAATACGGTGAAAGGTCCCGCATTGCTCAGCACGTCTACCAGTTCTCCCGCTTTTACCGCCTCCACCAGGGTGGTGTGATCTGCACTCCCGCTAGCTACCTGAACGATGTTGGCGGCAGATTCCTTGTCCTGTACTGCGGACTGACCGGCCATCGGGGCGCTTGATCCGGATGTATTGTCTGATACGGATGATGTATCGGGTCCTGAACTGCAAGACGCCAGGGCCATGAGGATAATCGAGTACTGAATTGTCTTTTTCATAATATAATATGGTTTTGATGCACAAAATTATTCAGCCGGACAACGATATCATATGACATTTGTCATATCGGACAATTAAATAGGATAAATTTGTCCGATTTAAGAAATTTTCCTATTTTTGTGCCTGTTTATAATGAAAAATAACCTTTATAATCCTTCCATGACCGTTCAAAACGGTTGTTGCAATGATTTGCATACGTTCCATATTCCCGTTATGGGGTTGGGGTTCTCAATAGATACGCCCATAAAAGTTGCGAGGTTCGGGGTATCCTCCGTCGTGTCTGTTATGGAGGATCATTTGATAGAGCGCATGCGTGAGCTCCATAGCCGCTCCCATGGGTTTGAGTATATCCCGATCTCCGTGAAGGATGACGATTACAGGGCGCGGCGGATAACTGCATATCTTGATCTCATGGGCCATATTGTTGAACGGCAAATGGATAAGCTGAAAAAGGAGCCGTTTGTGGCGGGAAATGACATTGCCACATATTTTGAATCACTGCCTGAAAACTCAGCCGTCAGGACCAAGTATGAGTGCATGCAGTCTGAATCCGATGCAGTAAGGAAGGCGCGTTTGCAGTCTGAATTGCGGCAACAGCTCATACCCGGCAGCATCGATGTGAATATCATGACCAAGCTGGACCGGCTGAACTATTCCGAAAGCGGTGAAGAGCTGCCTCCGGAATTCTCCGATGCGTCTTCTGCCTTGAGGGGATTCGCCAAAAGCAGGTTTAATTCTTCGGTTGTTTTCTCGGCCGGGATGAATCCCAGGCTATTTGCATACTGTACCACATTTGATGAGTTCTTTCCGGATAAAGAGGGAAAACTGGCAAAGAAAATTATCTTGAAGGTAAGCGACTTCAGGTCGGCCGCAATTCAAGGCAAATTCCTGGCAAAAAAGGGATTGTGGGTTTCCGAATTCAGGATAGAATCGGGATTGAACTGCGGAGGGCATGCTTTCGCAACTGACGGAAGCCTTATGGGGCCTATCCTGGAAGAATTCAAGACAAGAAGATCTGAATTGTCAGGCGAACTTTACGACATATGTTCAGCTGCATTGGAAAAATCAGGCCGGTTTGCTTTCAAAGAGCGCCCTGCGATGAAAGTGACCGCACAGGGTGGCGTGGGGACATATCATGAGCATGACTTCCTTATACAGTATTACCGGCTTGACAGTGTCGGATGGGGCAGTCCGTTTCTCCTGGTGCCTGAAGTGACCAATGTCGATGATGAAACACTGGGTCGTTTGTCTAAGGCGAAACGGGAAGATTATTTTTTAAGCAATTCCTCGCCTTTGGGCGTCCCGTTCAATAATTTCAGAAACAGCAGTTCTGAAGAACAGCGCTTATCGCGCATTTCGAAAGGAAGACCGGGCAGTCCATGTTATAAGAAGTTCCTGGCTTTCAATACCGAATTCGGTCCTTCACCCCTTTGCACGGCTTCACGTCAGTACCAGGACCTGAAGATCAAACAGGCCAAGGCAAAAGCAGCAAGTGCCGGATTCGTAGTCGCGGATCAGGAGCTCAGCGAAATAGCTGAAAAGGATTGCCTGTGTGAAGGTTTAGGGGCGTCGGCCCTTATTAAGAACGGAATTGATCCGCCCCATAAACTGAAAGCGGTAACGATTTGCCCGGGTCCCAATCTGGCATATTTTACGGGTGTTTTCAGCATGAGTGATATGATAGGCCATATATACGGCAGAAAAAATCTGCTTAATACACATACACGACCTCACATGTTCATCAACGAACTGTTGCTCAATATAGATTACCTGAAATCGGAACAGGGAAAATATGAAACGGACCCGGTTACCAGAAAGCCGGCACAACTGGAACTGTTCAGGGAGAACCTCATGAAAGGCATTGACTATTACAGGTCAATCATTCAAAGGATCAAATTAAAGGAATCCGGTGCGGTTGACCAGTTTCTTTCGAACCTTGCGGAAGCTGCCCAACTGTTGACAGGCATGCAGCTTGCATTACATACCAAGTGAACAGAACATATACAAATGAACGAAGAACAACTCAAAGAAAAGATCCGGCTTCTTAAGCAGCAGAAGCATGCGATTATTCTGGCACATTATTACCAGGACAAGGCGATACAGGAGGTTGCAGACTTTGTCGGCGATAGTCTTGGCCTGTCGCAACAGGCAGCGAGGACCGATGCCGCAATAATTGTTTTTGCCGGCGTGCACTTTATGGCCGAGACCGCGAAGATACTTAATCCAGCCTGTAAAGTATTGTTGCCCGACCTGGATGCGGGATGTTCGCTTTCAGACTCCTGCCGCGCAGAAGACTTCAGGGTTTTCAGGGAAAATCACCGGGACCATATTTCAATTACCTATATTAATTGCTCAGCAGAAGTGAAAGCGCATAGCGACATCATCTGTACATCCTCGAATGCCCTGAAGATTGTGCAGTCAATTCCCGATGGGACGCCTATACTGTTTGCTCCTGACAAGAACCTGGGAAAATACCTGGTCAGCAAGACAGGTCGCGACATGCTGCTATGGGATGGCGCCTGCGAGGTGCATACCGCCTTTTCTTACGACAAACTTACGGCCCTGATGAAAAGATTTCCCGAAGCCAGAATACTGGTCCATCCCGAATCCGAAACACAGGTTTTGGATCTGGCGGACTTCATAGGCTCGACTGCGTCTATGATCGATTATGTTAAACGAAGCAATGCAAGCACCTTTATCATAGCTACGGAGGCTGGCATACTTCATGAGATGTCAAAGGCAGCCCCAGGTAAAACCCTGATAGCGGCTCCGGCTGTGGAGAACAACAGCTGTGCGTGCAGTGAATGCAGGTTCATGAAAATGAATACGCTTGAAAAACTTTATGCCTGTCTTGAAAATGAGACCCCGGAAATCGATATCCCGGAAGAAATAAGGATAAAGGCGCTGAAACCGATTGAACGCATGATGGAATTATCAATCTGAACTGATGAATAGCGATGTTCTTGTCATAGGCTCGGGTATCGCAGGACTTTCTTATGCCCTTAAGGTGGCTGAGGAAAGCCCGGACACCCATGTTGCCATCATAACAAAAAAAAGGGCCGAGGATAGCAATACCTTATATGCACAGGGAGGCATTGCAGCGGCAATCGACCCGTTCGACTCACCTGCAAAGCACATTGAAGACACGTTAAGGGCAGGACAGGGCTTGTCGGACATACATATAGTAAAAATGGTCGTTGAAAATGCTTTGCCCCGAATTGACGATCTCATAGGATGGGGTGTCGCTTTTGATCAGCGTCCCGATTATTCATTTGATCTTCACCTTGAGGGCGGGCATTCCAGCAGCAGGGTGATGCATTGCAAGGACAAGACCGGTTCGCAGGTGGAGAAGATATTACTCAGGCGTGTGCTGAATTGCCCTAATATCAGGGTGTATGAAGAATACTTCGCTGTCGACCTTATGGTTGGCATAAGCGGGGTCACAGCGGGAAAACCGCAAAAATACTGTTACGGAGCCACAGTCTTTGACAGCGCCACGGAAAAAATACTGCCTTTTTTTGCAAAAGTAACCGTTTTAGCCAGCGGGGGTGCAGGGCAGGTATTTGAAATGACAACCAACCCTAAAGTGGCATGCGGGGATGGCGTGGCCATGGCCTCCAGGGCAGGTGCCACTATCCGTGACATGCATTATATGCAATTTCACCCGACAGCATTTTATAACCGCAGTCAGGAGCCCTGCTTCCTTATTTCAGAAGCGGTGAGAGGGCATGGGGCATACCTTGTAGACAGAGAAGGCAGGCGATTTATGGCAAAGTATGATACAAGGGGAGAACTGGCAACAAGAGATATTGTTTCCGGGGCTATACAGGCAGAGTTATCCCTCAGCGGCGATACGAATGTGTTTCTCGACTGCAGGCACCTGGATGCTGATGTGTTCGCCGGACATTTTCCGACTATTGTCTCATATTGCTCGGAAGCCGGCATACATATACAGGATGATATGATACCGGTAATTCCCGCAGCCCATTACCAATGCGGAGGAATACGGGTGGATCAGCATGCGGCCACGGATATAGGCAATCTTCTGGCGATAGGGGAATGCGCATCAACAGGCTTGCATGGAGCCAACCGCCTGGCTTCAAATTCCCTCCTGGAAGCCTTGGTTTTTGCACATAACGCCAGCCGCTATACACTGAAAAGACTTTGTGAGACAGATCACATGTTTCCGGATGCCGCATCTCATGGAAGGGAAGAAAAACAGGCAAATGAGATGTGCGATCCTTTGGTTATCGCCCGTCTTAGAAGCACCCTGCGCGCCGTGATGAGCCGGAATGCCGGCATTAACAGGTCGGAAGAGTCTGTTCTCAAGGCGCAGCAGGTACTGGTCAACATGCACGAGCTTGCAGAACAATATTTCATGGATTTCAGGTTAACGGTTCCCTTGCTGGAGTTAAGGAACCTCACCCGGGTAGCCCTCCTGATAACAGAACATGCCATGCAACACTTTAAAGCAGACCCCTTACCCAAAATTCTGCAGAATGCTTAATATTTAAATCATGCAGTGGGATGATAAAAGTCATGCAATTAAATCGGATAGTTTTATCCGATTTAAAATAATAATATTATTTTTGTCCTAAAATTCGATATTATGAGCATGACGAAAGGGGCGGCACAACCGAAGATACTGACTGAGCCCTTCAAGATTAAAATGGTTGAACCTCTGAAGATCACTACAGAGGCGTACAGGATTGAAAAACTTAGGGAGGCCGGTTATAATCCGTTCGGTCTGATGGCGGATGATGTGTTTATCGATCTGCTGACCGATAGCGGAACGGGCGCCATGAGTGAAAGGCAATGGGCGGGCATCATGCTTGGCGACGAAAGTTATGCCGGGGCAAAAAGCTGGCAACGGCTTGAATCGGTGGTTAAGGACCTGAGCGGAATGCCATTCGTGTTACCTACCCACCAGGGACGGGCTGCAGAGCGCATCCTTTACAGTATCCTGGGTGGAAAAGGCAAGGTGTTCATCAGCAACACACACTTTGACACCACAAGGGCCAATATCGAATATACCGGGGCTGAAGCCATTGATATTCCCTGTCCAGAAAATATGGATGCGGAAAGTGATTTTCCATTCAAGGGAAATATTGACGTTGCCGGATTGTACAAACTGATAAAAGATTACGGCAGGGAAAACATCGGTGCCGTGATCATGACCGTTACGAATAATTCTGCGGGCGGTCAGCCTGTGAGTATGCAAAACCTGAGGGAGGTAAGCGCCATATGCACGGCGAATGATGTATTCCTGGTGATAGATGGCTGCCGCATCGCCGAGAACAGCTATTTTATAAAGCACAGGGAGGCCTTGCAGCAGGATAAGTCGTGCAAGGATATAGCCAGGGAGACCCTGGATCTGGCCGACGCCTTTATCATGTCAGGGAAAAAAGATGGTTTGAGCAATATGGGCGGTCTGCTTACCTTGCGGGATCCGGAGCTTGCGACAAAATGCACAAACCTCCTGATCATATCCGAAGGATTCACCTCTTATGGCGGATTGTCAGGGCGGGATATGGAAGCTTTTGCAGCTGGTCTTGAAGAAGTGTTCGACGAAGATTACCTGCATTACAGGATCAGGAGCACTGCGTTCCTGGGTGAAGGCCTCAAAGCTAAAAACATACCTGTCATGTGGCCGATCGGAGGACATGCCGTTTATATTGATGCGGCGGAACTGTATCCTAATATCCCGGTGCATGAATATCCGGGCCAGGCGCTTGTGTGCGACCTGTACGAGAATGGGGGTATACGCTGTTGCGAAGTCGGAAGCGTTATGTTCGGAAAGTATGATGATGCAGGCAAACTTATCCCCGCGAGGAAAGAATTGGTGAGACTGGCCATACCGCGCAGGGTGTACACGCAAAGCCATATGGAATACGTACTCGAGGTGTTTGACAGCATTCACTCTGTAAGCGGCAGGACCAGGGGGTATAAGATCACTTACGAACCCGGGTTCCTGAGGCACTTTACCGCACGGTTTGAAAAACTATGAACAGGATGCCATCCATAGTGTTTGCGATATTGTGCATGGCTTTCCTTATATATTCGGGCAGCATATATATCTATGGTGCGTCAGCTTCTGAAGGCACTGAGTTTAAAGCGGAGGCGGGAAACGGAAAACTGGTCTGGCAAAAATACAATTGCCAGGGTTGCCACCAGATGTATGGTTTGGGTGGATATTTAGGTCCTGACCTGACAAACGTTTCTTCCAAATGGCAAAACGACACCATACTGGAGGCGGTTATAAGGTCAGGAAATGAGAGGATGCCGTCTTACCACGGCATGGACAGGAAGAACATGAAGGCGCTGCTGGTTTTTCTAAGGGAGATGGATGCCAGTGGAACGGCCGATCCGAGGAATTTCAGGAGGGAGATGAACGGAATGATTTACAGAAATGAAAACAGGAACTGACGGTAATCTTTTTTTTGTCCTGGCACTGGTCATGCTGCTGATCGGCATGCTGGCCGGAATTATTACAGGAATGGAATATGTTATTCCGGCTTTTCTTAAAAACTATATCGGGTTCGAAGCGCTCAGGCCTATGCATGTATCATCCGTGCTGTTGTGGATACTGTTGGGAGCCACGGCATGTATATATGGAGGATTGAAGATTCTGAGGCCGGGGAAAACTTCAGGGCCTGCGGCCCGGCTTCAATGGGTGCTGTGGATCATAGCTATCGCGGGCATATTCTATTCATACTATAACGGTCATTTCGGGGGAAGGGAATACTGGGAATTCAACCCGGTCTGGTCGTTTCCCATTGCTTTGGCCTGGATACTCCTCATATATAATTTTTTCCGGGCTCTCAGGGGCTATCGCAACTGGCCGGTATATATCTGGATGTGGATGACCGGGGCTGTATTCTTCCTTTTTACATTCATTGAAAATTACCTCTGGGTATTTCCTTTTTTCAGGGACCGTGTCATCACGGACATGACCATACAATGGAAAGTGAATGGTTCGCTGGTCGGCTCATGGAACCAGATCCTGTACGGCACGGTTTTCTTCCTGATGGACCGTATGGACAAGACAGGAAAAACAGGTCGCAGCAAGATGGCTTTCACCATGTATTTTCTGGGACTTTTTAACCTGATGTTCAACTGGGGACATCATATTTATACGTTGCCCGGGATCGACTATGTGCGTTACATAGGGTACCTTGTGAGCATGACCGAATGGATATTCCTTGTGCGTATCATCTATCAGTGGAAACAAAGCATGACCCAGGCAAGGCAGCACTATCATTATTTTCCTTACCGCTTTATACTGGCAGCCGACTGGTGGATATTCCTCAATATGGGCCAGGCCATCCTGATGTCCATACCAGCATTGAATATCATAACCCATGGCACCCACGTTACAGTGGCACATGCAATGGGTACGACAATAGGCATTAACACCATGATCCTCATGGCTGCGGGTTTTGAAATGTTCTCGGGAACCTGTACCCGTTTTGACAAGGGCAACAGGATGCTGAACATATCTTTCTGGACCTCGCAGGTCAGCCTTCTGGTTTTCTGGCTGTCACTTAATACTGCTGGAATTATCAAGGGTGTCTGGCAATTGGGTGACAGGCATGTCGGGTATGCGGACATGATGCGAAGCCTTACCCCCTGGTTTATCGTATTGCTTGTGTCTGGTTTTTTTCTGATGATCTCCATCGCCACACCTGCAATCATTCTCATCAGGTCATTTATCATCTGCCGTATCCGGAGACCGGAGACAAAAACACGTATAAGAACAGCTATGGTTTTTACTAATAAATAAACTTGAGTTATGATAGAACTACATTTCAGGCCTGATGACCTGCAAACAGCTTTCAGGTATAAGTCAGACAAAGAAATTCACCGTACGAAGATGGTGTTCGGGATGATGAGGTTTCCGGTACTGGTCAGGGTATTGTCGTCTGTTGCCATTTTCATTTTGAAATTCGGTCTTCCTTTCAGATCCACGATCAGGAATACCGTTTTCAAAGTATTCTGTTCAGGGGAGAACATCAGGGAGGCATTGAAACTTGTCAGGAAACTTGAAACATTCCAGGTGCTGGGTGTTCTGGATTATGTCGCAGAAGGCGCAAAAATGGATAAAGCATTTGACTATAATGCCAGGATGGCGATGAATAACATCAATAAGTTAAAGAATCTTCAGAACGGACATTCCATAAGCCTCAAGCTTTCAGGCCTGGAAGATGTTGAGTTCATAAAGCGGATCGGGTTATTGCCGGGGAATTTTCCTGGTAAGGAAGAAGAAAGGTATGCAAGATTTATAAACAGGGTAGATGAAATATGCAGCCTGGCGGCATCGTGCAATATACTGGTGTACATCGATGCTGAAGAATATTCGACACTGGAAGTGTTTGACGATGTGGCGGAATTGATGATGAGCAGGTATAACCGCGACAAAGTGATAGTGTACAACACGCTTCAGATGTATTTGAAGGATCGCACGCAGTATCTTGAAAGGCTGATCAAACGCGCAGAAAGGGAAAACTTCAGGCTGGGCATTAAACTTGTCAGGGGCGCATATATGGAAAAAGAAAGGTCCCAGGCCGTTTCTGCAGGGCTGGAGGTACCGGTGTTCGATACCAAGGAAGAGACCGATCAGGCGTTTGACAAGGCTGTTGAACACTGCCTGAACCGGCCTGAACTGATCGATACCTGTATTGCCACCCATAATGAAAAAAGTATACTGCTGGCATTGAACATGATTGAGGCAAAAAAGCTGGACAGGAAACATGTCCGCTTCTCCCAGTTGTATGGGATGAGCGATCACCTTACGTTTAACCTGGCATTTGCAGGGTACAGCGCCTCAAAATACCTTCCTTACGGGACCGTTGAAAAGGCTATACCCTACCTGATCAGGAGGGCTGAAGAAAACACGTCTATCGGCGGACAAGTCGGCAGGGAATTAAGCCTGCTGAATATGGAATTGAAAAGAAGGAATCAGTATGTACACCCGGCAGCATGATACCGTTATTAAATCGGATAAAATAATCCGTTTTATCCTTTGGGTGTTATATCTTTGCCTTAAAATAGTATATATGTTTTCAAAAGCGTGTGAATATTCGATAAGGGCGGCTATCTTCATAGCATCGCGGTCAATGGATGGAAAACGGGCCAACCTGAAAGAAATTTCAGCAGCCATCGACTCCCCGGAGGCTTTTACTGCAAAGTTGCTTCAGCAACTGGTGCGGGAGGGCATTATAGAATCTGTCAAGGGTGCCCAGGGTGGATTCGAAGTACAAAAGCGCAGGATCAGCAAAATAAAACTATGCGATATTGTCAACGCCATAGACGGTGATGATATTTATAAAATGTGCGGCCTGGGCCTGAAAGCCTGTTCGTCCAAAAATCCCTGCCCTGTACATTATAAATTCATGGCCGTACGGAGTTCGTTAAAGGAAATGCTGAACGATGTCAGTCTTCAGCAGTTGAGCCAGGGCTTTAAGGAAGGAAAGACATTGCTGGCATTAAAAGATATTAGGACGTAGATGAACAATTAAAAACATTTAAGCATGAAAAATATGTCACTGGGATACAGGGTGCTTTTACTTTCGCTATGGAGCCTTGTGCTTCTTTTCGGAAGCTTTTCCTGCAGGAAAAAAGAAACCGGTCCTGAGCCTGCAAAGACCTCGGACCTGACATTGAGCATTCAGCACAATATAGGATCATTTCCTCTTAAGACCGATACGATCCTATACCAAAATAAGGCAGGGAACAGCTACAGCGTTACCAAACTGGAATACTTCCTCTCGCATGCCGTCTTTCATGGCAGCAGCGGCGACATCGTTTTCGATAATGTGGACTACATAAATCCGCTGACCCCGGATTTTAAGTCAACAAAACCCATAAAGGTTCCGTTCGGCCGGTACAGCGGCCTGACACTATATCTTGGATTGGATACCTCGCATAATAAAAGCGGAATACTGCCTCATACAGTCGAGAATGAAAATATGGCATGGCCGGCTTCAATGGGTGGCGGATACCATTTCCTTAAACTGGAGGGCCGTTTTATGGATACGGGCGGACCCGCAGGGTATGCGCTTCATCTCGGCAGGAATGAAAATCTTGTCAGGATTGATGTCGATGCGGATTTCGATATCATTTCAGGCATACATGATATGGTATTGACCATGGATATCAATGAGTGGTTTGAAAATCCGCACACGTACGATATTCCCAAAGATGGCAGGTATATTATGACTTCTGCGCCGGCCATGAAAAAGATTTCGGAAAACGGGCGGGATGTTTTAACATTTAAAGAACTGAAATAATGCGATTAAAAAGCAGGTATATTGTCACTGGTCTGCTATTGCTTACTCTTTGGGCATTCTCGTGCCGGAGGGATAAAAAGGATCCCCCTGTAAATGGCACGTCGGCTTATATCCAGGCTTTGCCGGCCTATTTCCCTCCGTATGAGAGATCAACAGTAAATCCCCTTACGAATGAAGGCGTCGCGCTGGGCCGCATGCTTTATTATGACACGCTTTTGTCTTCCGGCGGGCCTATGGCGGGCCGTTCGTGTTCAAGCTGTCATCTGCAGGAAAAAGGGTTTGCCATGCCCGGCATGGCTGTGTTGCCTCACATTAACCTGGCCTGGAACAGGCACTTTTTGTGGAAAGGAGATGTGGAAGGCACTATGGAGGATATCCTCCGCTTTGAAGTCGATGAATTTTTCGCTTCGGATATGGAGCGTTTGAAGAGCAACCCTCAATACCCAGCCTTATATAAAAGCGCCTTCGGGTCGGGGGACATCACGCGCGAGAAAACGGCCTTTGCCCTGGCACAGTTCATGAGAACCCTGGTGTCGGTTGATTCGCGATACGATAAATATCTTAAGAATGAAATCGTTCTGACTGATAAGGAGATGAGGGGATACGGGATATTCTTTTCGGAAAAAGGGGATTGTTATCATTGTCATGGCTCACCGCTGTTCAGTGACAATGCCTATCACAACATAGGACTTGTGCAGAAATCGGCCAATGACATGGGGAGATACCGGCTGACAGGCAATTCGTCGGACGTAGGCAAGTTCAAGACGCCGACCCTGAGGAATGTCGCGCTGAGGAATGTGTATATGCACGACGGGCGGTTTAAGACGTTGAAAGATGTTATCAACCATTACGATCATGGCGTTCAGCATGGCGAGTACCTTGATCCGCTGCTTGACAAACCCGCATTAGGCCTTACCGATACTGAAATTGACGAGCTGATTGCTTTCCTTCATACGCTTACGGACAGCACGTTTATAAACAACCCTCAGTTTTCCAGGCCCTGATGACATATATGATTCACACGAACCAAAACCTATGAGACCATTATCAGTCTATTCCAAATATGCGTATTACCTGGCGAAATTCGGAACGCCGAAACGGATAGGAAATATTATGCACAACCGGATGGAGTACCGGAAGAAACGCATAGAGTTAAAAAGCAGGCCTTATAAAATCACCATTGATCCGGGCAATTTCTGCAATCTCAGGTGCCCGGGCTGCCATACGGGTATCAGGCACCCGGAAATGATCCGGCCGTCCTTCCTGAAATTCACGGATTATAAAGTGATACTGGGGCAGGTAAAAGATCATGCATTGAGTGTTGCGTTGTATAACTGGGGGGAACCTTTCCTGAACAAGGAAATATTCGACATTATACATCATACGAGTGAGAACAGGCTTGGGACTACGATTCATTCCAATTTTAACCGTTTTACGGAAAGTATGGCGGTGAATGCCGTGAAATCCGGTTTGACACACATCTATCTTTCAATCGACGGCGCCACGCAGGCCGCATATGAGAAATACAGGGTCAGGGGCAATATAGAGAACGTTCTGGACAATGTAAAAACCATGCTCGAAACGCGCAGGAGAATGAATAGCAAATATCCCCTTATCACCTGGAAATTCCTTGTATTCGATCATAATAAGCATGAGGTTGACAAGGCGGCGCAAATGGCCAGGGACATTGGTGTGGATGCATTCGAGGTGTTTACGGCGCATCCGAAACTTATGGATATTTACGACGAGGCGGAAAACTACCGGAAGGATCCGGTATTGCTGCAAAACCTGCAAGGCCATTGCAAGAGCCTTTGGGCGAGCTTATATGTCAATCCGGACGGTTCTGTATTGCCTTGCTCACTGTCGTACAGGGACAATGAACGTTTTGGAAACCTTATACATGAGGATCTCGATACGATCTGGAACAATACATCGTTCACGAATGCGAGAAAAATGTTTACATCGGATATTCCGCCCTCAGAAATACCGTTGCCATGCAGGCACTGCAAATACAGTCTGAACAATCAATGCACGCTCACGCCGCGGCCCGCTTCATTTGTGAAACAAGCAGGATAAAGAGGGAAATAAAGATCAGCAGGGCGACCGCAAACAGTATCTCATTGATCCTGGGGATCAGTGTGTAACTGAATGCAGCGATGCCTTGTATGCCCAGGGCAAGCTCATTAAGGAACACGCCGGACACAAATAAAGCCAGCCCATACCTGGCTCCCCGGTTCGACCTGATAAAACCAAATGCCATAAGGTAATTTACCAGGAACATGGAAATTATTGCGAGAAGGACCAGGTGAAGGTACGCTATGACAATGGGACGGAAACCAAATGTAAGGTCGCTGATGGAAGGGATAACTGAAATGAGCTGCAACGTGAATTTAATGGTTACGCAAACCAGCAACAAAAGGAAGATGATTTTTGAATAGGCCGGGATTTTACCTTTCAGGTGGGTAAAATGCGATACCAGGAATCTGGACATTCCGAGCCAGGCGGCGAATTGCAGAATGGCTGCGGCTACAACAATAATGTACAGCCATACCGGCAGGTCCAGCCATAGTGCCGATAGTAAATATGCCGGGATGCATGACAGCATGAACAACAGGAATAAACTCTTTTTTTCCTTAAAGTCCGGAACCGATTCATGCAGCTTCCCTATAAGAAGACCCATGCAGGCAAAGAAAAACCATCCGTTATACTGGAAATGCAGGAAGAAATAAACCGATCCCAGATATACCTTCTGGAGGATTTGTTTGTTCATCATCATGAAAGCCAGCGTATATGTCCCCAGCGACGCAATGGCGTTAAACCACAAGGCGGCCCTGAACCATTTTGCGGAAGGATGATGCCTGAGCAACCGGAGGTCCCTGATAAAACAAAAGGCAAATATGTAATTATTGAAAATGCTCAGCTGCGAAAAGGTGATGGATAAAGCCCCATAGCCCTGGATAAATAAAAACAGCAGCATACCATAACTGCATACCAGGTTGGCGATAACAATGAGACGGTATTTTTTCAGCACGTCAGGGGGTACGGATTTGGCCATCCATGACAGCATCAATACATATAAGGTGTGAGTGATCCAGCCGGCAAATGCAAAATGCGAGTGGGAATGCTGGACGTTTTTTTGTTCAAAGAAGGGGAGGTCAAAACCTATCTTATACCTCATGAGCGTGCCCAATGCCGCTACGATCAGGAAATTAACAAGTGAAAGTTTCAGCCATGAATTCGTTTTTGTCAGCATACCTGTTTTGTTATGAGTAAATTATATCGCCCAAAAACACACAAATGCATTGCAAAATGCATCCGGGTTGTGCAAAGATAAGCTTCCTTTATAAATTACTCAACATGCGGCGACCTTCCGGAGTCATGTGTTCAACGCTCCATTCCGGCTCCCAGACCAGGTGTATGGTTATGTTAAAAAAGGGATAAGTGTCCGCCAGGATTTCATATACATTGTCTACTATTG
Source organism: uncultured Bacteroidota bacterium (assembly GCA_937867025.1). Lineage (GTDB taxonomy): Bacteria > Bacteroidota > Bacteroidia > NS11-12g > UBA955 > JABMMZ01. The sequence goes on from CALMKH010000224.1 coordinate 24,780, forward strand.
CCTCACCCATGGGGCATTCCGGTGTAGTCAGGGTCATGGCAATATCGATTGTTTTTTGTTCATGATTGTAATCAACCTTGAGAACCAATCCCAGGTCAACAATGTTTATTCCCAGTTCAGGATCAAAAACGGTCCTGAGGGTTTCGTATATTTTTGCGTTTTCAGTTTGCATGATGTAGTTGTGTATTAATATATGATGTATGTGAAATGATATGATAAATATTATAGTTGTAAACCAGTACTGAGCATAACATGATGATGCCTGCCGATCTTACAAGCAGATCGTTTTCAAAGAAGGCGCCTGGCAGCAGTACTGTAAATGCCGCGGCAAACAGCCACCCGTGCAGGCCAGCCAGTTTGTCTGAATACAGGTCTTTCGGAAGGGGAGTTGTTTGTTTCCCAAGCAGGTGCCTGTAGGAATTCATCCACACGATGAACGGCAGTATTTTATAAGTCTGGGCCATGACAAGGGAGCTGATAAAACCTAAGATCAGGCTGCTGCCGTAAATCACTGCAAGCCGGATACCGGCGGGGCCGGCGGGCATTCCGCTTGTCAGGATAATGATGAGTGTCATTGGCAGCAAAAGCGATATAAAGGCAACGAACGTCTGCTTCAGGCCTGTATCAAGCATTTTCCGGACGCGTTTCCTGTAAGCCTCCATTATAAAAGACAAAAAGAAGATCACACCGGCTATAACGATGAACGTGCCGGCAGTAACTCCTGTTTTCCATTGCATGTAAAGTGAAATAATTCCCAGAACCAGGCCGGCATTGACACTGTAATATGACATGCTCAGTTTTTTCATGTTTAAATGATGTGAAACCATGAACATGGGTATTATTTTACTGCTAATGCCAATGATCAGTTGCAAAAACCATCCGATGATACCCGCATGTGCATGCAGTTTAAGGAATTCAAGATGCGATGAGGTGATAAAAGGATTTGCCAGGTTGACGGCCAGCATAAAACCTATGGTCACGGTAAATAAGAGCCAGGCCAGAGCTGTCAGAATGAAATTCACATGAATGCTCTTTTTATTGGATGCGTTTACCGTCAGGTACATATTGGCTGATTGTAACAGGGCGGCCAGAACTATGAACGCCGCAGCGAGGTTTAGTACTAGTCCTGTTTTGAAATAGAAAAATGCGGCCGGAAGACATACCGAACCGGCTGCTAAGGCAACCATGGACACAACGGCCATTTTTTCACTGAAAAGTTTACTATCCGTGATCACAGGTGTCAGTTGGCACAATACTCCGAAAATGATCATTGTAATCCATCCCAGGACCAGCAGATGTGTTATGGATAATAGTTTGGGATTGAAATAATGGCGCGTGAATGCGTCGGGATGAAAAATGATGAGTATGGATGCAGCTGATAATGCCAGCGCGCCCAGGACAAAATGAGATATAATGATTTTTGACGAAGGCGATTTTTGATTGCTGATCTGCATTACCTGGTAATTAATAGCCTGACATCGCCCTCAGCCAATTCAGAGATCAGTACCCGGAAATTCCGTTCTTCCAGTTCGGGAAGTAAAAACCGCGGCACCTGTTTATGATAGACGTACAATGCATGAGCTTCAGGGAGCATTTCAAGCGCTTCCAGAATGGTCATCATGGGAAGGGGCATTTCCAGCGATCTCACATCAATCTCCCTTACCCTGCCTTCAAACTCCCGTTTCCGTATTTCCAGCTCATCTCCGGGAACTACGGGGAGTTCATCGCTTATCATAGCCGGGTTTGCAGATACGTTCATAAATCGTGTATGAACAGCCCCTTGTTCCTGCCTTGAATAGCTTTTATATCCCCTCATACCCAGTATCCTGATCAATGGGGTTGGTTCAAATGAATTGATGATTTCCAGCGCATATCCTTCCGGCAGATCTTTCAGCTCCTGCATGATCAGGTTGAACGGATCGGCCCCGGTTTCCAGCACAGGCCTGACGTCCAGTATTTTTATCCGGTCCGGCTGAACCTCCCAGGATGTTGAAGTTTCACCACCCCGAGTTTCTGTTCCGGGCAGGTCACCGGATTCCGCTTCAGGTTCGAAACCAATGGGAACCAGGACATTCATGATATCCGACACGGAGCATTTACCGATCGCGGCGGCATCTTTTATAGTCACCCTGGAAGCCAGTACCCGTCTTAATATGGGGTTTTTAAGCTTATTGAAATGGCTGTTGACCGAAGCAATGGCATCAATAGCCTCAGGGTTGTATTTGATAAGGGACGAAATTTTAGTCTGGCTATTTATTTTCATTGTTCCAGAATTCAGGTAAAAATCCATGTGCTTCCAGGTCACCATGGTCTGAGGTTATTATCTTTTGAAGTTCAGGCAAGGCTGTTTTTTCAAGGAACGGGAACATGATCCGCTCTTCAAAACGGATATGCTCATTCAATAACCTGCTGAGGTCTTTCGCCTGCTCATATTTATCCCCGCAAGGGGTGTCTATTTTCCAGAACGCAAAGCGTATGGCCTTATGCTCGGCAAGAAACCGCTTGGCAATTTCCCTGTCGGACACTATAGGGAGAAGTAATTGCTCCTCATTGTCAAAATGAACGTCCAGGTATCTGTTCCAAAAATCTCTTGCATAATCCTGGATGAGTTCTTTGTCGACAAAAGCGGTCTTTTTCAGCCTGGAACAGAATACCAGCCCATGATGATGTTCATGCGAGAAAGATGTCAGATACTGGGTCCTCCGGAGTGGTATGTTTGTTTCAGACGCCATGGCTCACTGGTTTAGCCGCAACTCCTTTTCAAGTTTTACAGCTTTTGGAAACAGGATGTTGTTTTCGAGATGTATGTGCTCCTGCAGGTCATTTGCAAATTCTTCAAGTTTGGCATATAAAACCGTATAAGACGTACACGCGTTGGGAGGTGGTGTGTAATTGTTGCTGATCTGTTTGATGCTTTCCAGCCTGACTCCCACGAGATAATGCTCGTTTTCCATTATTTTTACAGGGTTTTCAATGGTTTCAAACGGAGGGTTTTCAAATTTGAGATGCGCTTTTTTTGATCTCACCAGGTTTTTTATATAAGGGAAAAGGATTTGTTCTTCCTTCGGCATATGTCCTAGGAGTTCTTCCGCAACAGAAAAATAATTGTCCGAGATTTCCCTCAGTTCAGGGTGTGCTTCCCCATGCACTTTAACCACTTTCGCACAGAGTTCAGTGAGCATGGGGATGGAGTTGGTCACATACTTGTGGTGTTTGTTTACAATATAGTCGGCAAGGAAGTCGATATCCCAGTCATTGAAGTTGTCAGAATGTCCTTTTGGGGTTTTATCGATTTCAAGGATGGCTGATTCTACCAGTTCTGCGTCCAGGCCTTTCTGGGCGCACACTTCTTTCAGTGTTTTTTTTCCTCCGCAGCAAAAGTCAAGACCGAATTTCCTGAATACTTCCGCTTTCCTGTAGTCACTCGCCGCGAGTTCGCCCAAGGTTTTGGGTTCTTCACCGGTGCTGAGCTTGCTTATTTTCACTTCGTAGATTTCAGGACCCTTTGCCAGGTATTCCCATTCGAAGATCTTTCCCCTCTCGGCCAGCATCTGGTAATACAGCGGTATAGGGTCGTGATCGTTATGAATAACAAAGGATTCTCCCGGCTTAAGGCTATCGAATTTTTCAAAAATTGTCGGGTGCTTCAGCCGTGGTTCGATTTGTGTAACATTTAAGGTTTCCATTTCAATATATTTTTTTAATGACAGTAAAATTTGGTTTTTTTGCTTGATGTGTTTCCCTCATGGTCAATATGTGCAATGATTTCAAGTTCCATCTCGGAGTTGCAATTTTCATTATACATCCAGAATTCACGGATATTGCAGTCTTTTTCATGAAGGTCTTTTTCTTTGTAATACACTTCTTTGTTGTCTGAAAGCCGCGTGATATGCAGTTCATACCCGTGCATGGGGGCCGGTGAAGTGATGTTGATATGCATTTTTACGCTGTCTCCAGGGCCATATGCCAGGCCTGTCTGGGGCTTCAGGATTTCAATATTCACTGATGCCGGCGCAACGTGATGGTCATGCCTGTCACATGCGTTAATGAATGCTATAAGGATAGCCGGTAGAATGATGTTACGAATTACTGTATTCATTGGATGATTTGACATTATTTGAATTAAAACATTTGATATATATTGATTTGCAATCTTGGCAGGGAATTCATGTTTCCTGCACTGAGTGATTGACTGAAGGGATGAATATACTGGCCTGAAAAAAACAGGTCCTTGTAATATAGCTCGCAACCTGCGCTTGTGCTGTATATATGCCCGCCGGTATATGGCTGAACGTACCCGTCCTGGCGGTCGTTATCCATTTTTTCATATAGAAAACCTACCGCAGGAAGTATTTTATAATTCCTGCCGAGACGTATCCAGTAGAAACATCTCGAAGCGACGGTGATTTTATTTCCGAAAGCATATTTTCTGCGGTTTTCTCCATTCATTCTGTATTGCAGGTCATTGCCGATGCCTGTTCTTTTATAGCGGATGCTGTATGATGCGTTAAACAGGTAGTCCAATGATCCGCTCCCGGGCTGCAAGGCCTGGTTTAATAAGCCCTGGTCATTGCTGATTGTGGATTTTCCGGTTGGTAATTTCAGTCCTGCCCCGGCCAGCAATAACTGTTTGAACCTGAAAGAGTCCTCTTTTTTGTTCAGGATAGTGTAATTCAATGATACCGCTAAATCCCCCGGCCCCATGGTCTTTGTCACATGCCCTTCTTCTTTCTGAGACTTGATATTGTAAGGCATGGAGCCTATAAATTGTACGCGTTTATGGAGATAATACCTCAGCAGAAGTTCGGTGGACTGGCTTCTGTCCTCTATAAGGATTCCATTGTCGGGATGACGGGACTCAAAGCGTGAAAATGTGGCCCTTAAGCCGATAAAGTTTTTCTGGAATTGAGGTAATACGCTGCTGAATCCACTGCCAATTGCGCAACCACAGATATCACACCCTTTTGCATCTGGAAGAACCGTGTGTATCATAAAAAGAGAGATGACCAATGCTTTCATTGCGGGAACAAAATTAATTTTGCTTATGCCCGGCTGGAATGACAATTGTCATAAGAGGGCATGACAATGGTCGATAAGGTTTTTCCGGATATCTGCTGACCCGGTCGCCAGGCAAGTCTTAATGAATATAAGAAGACTAGCTATGATTCTTAAATGGCCTTATTCCGGCAACATATTTTACCAGGTCTATCAGCAAGGTGCATCCCAGGCTGGCGATAAGAACGGCGACCATCATGTCTGTGTCTAATGCTGCTGTTTTGAACACGGTTTGTGCAAAAGGCACATAGACAATGATATGCTGAAGAAGCATTGTCAGCAATATAGCGCCCCACAGACGGGGGTTGGAGAACAGGGTTGCAGAAAACAGGGAATGGTGCGTGCGGACGGAAAGGGCATTGCCTAACTGTACAAAACAAAGTGTGGTAAATACCGCTGTCTGCTGTATGGCCTCGTCATAACCCTGCAATACGGCCCACCACTGAATGCATAACACGGCAAAGGTCATTATCAAAGACGTAAGGATGACCCTGGCAGCCAATCCGCCGGCAAACAAACTCTCTTTCGGCGACCTGGGTGGCTTGTTCATGCTGTCTGCCTCCGCAGGTTCGGACACAAGGGCTATTCCCGGCAACCCGTCGGTCATGAGATTGATCCAGAGGATATGGATTGGTAATAAGGGAATAATAAAACCAAGAAAGGGAGCTGATAAAATGATCATGATCTCTGCCAGGTTGCATGAAAGTACATACAGGATAAATTTTCTGATATTCTCGTATATTCTTCTGCCTTCGCGCACAGCCTTTACAATGGTTGCAAAATTGTCGTCCAGCAAAATCATGTCTGCAGCATCTTTGGAAACATCCGTGCCTGTTATCCCCATGGCGATACCGATATTGGCCTGCTTCAGGGATGGGGCATCATTCACGCCGTCCCCGGTCATGGCCACGAATTCACCATTAGACTGTAAAGCCTTCACGATATTAAGTTTTTGCTGTGGGGTTAC
>CALMKH010000225.1 GCA_937867025.1 uncultured Bacteroidota bacterium
CCCTGGAATCTGTAGATGGACTGGTCGTCATCACCCACAACGAACAGGTTGGGAATTTCCCAATACTCTGTCAGGTAATTGACCAGCTCCAGCTGGGCGCCGTTGGTATCCTGGAATTCATCCACAAGCACATACAGGTAACGCTCCTGGTAATTCAGCAGGAAATTCTTGTCTTCCCTGAATGCCTTGAGCACCCAGAGAATCATGTCCGAAAAATCGTATAACTTCCGGGCTGTCATTTTTGCGTTATATACGGCAAACTGGTCGACCGCAGCCTTCAGCCGTTCCACTTTCAGTTTTTCATCCTGGTAATCCTTTTCCTTCCTGTCACCTTTCCTGAAACTTTTGCCGTTCACCTTGTATGTGAAATCCCCGTTATCTTCCCTGTCCTGCAAATATTTGTCAGCCTTGGCCTTGATATCCTCCGGCGGGAAGTCCTCCTTCTTCATGATATCAAACAGGTTCCTGAAATCGTAGGCATCATAGTAAACCTCACCTTTCAGCCGCTTAAGTACGCTGTTGTCAGGCAATTCATCTATCATTTCCCGTATGATCCTGTATACGTCGAGATCCGTCGCAGGCTGGAGGTTTTTATAACCGAAATAGCTGCCATTGAACTGGATGATCTCATTGCATAAGGAATGAAATGTATGAATATGAACACGGTATGCGGCAGGACCAATAAACTTTATCAGCCTTTCGCGCATAGCTACAACACCCGCATCCGTATAGGTCAGGCATAATATCTGGTACGGACTGGTATCTGTTTTAATAAGAATATTGGCTATCCGCGCCGCCAGAATCTGGGTTTTCCCTGTCCCGGGTCCGGCCACCACCATGACAGGTCCCTCTATGTTTTCCACAGCCTCCTTCTGGGCCGGGTTAAGGGACATGAAAAGGTCGGTAAAACTGGCGTGAGTCATACAGCAATGATAAAAAAAATTAGCTTCATAAAAAATCTCTATCTATAATCATTTTATTGATGTTTCCTGCATTGCAAAATATTCGCGCCATCACCCCGGAAATGTTGATTTTCAGCAATCTTCAAAGTAGATTGACTAAGGCTGATCCATTTCTTTTAATGACGTCTTTTTTAGACAAATAATTTATTACCTTTGAAGTGTTTTTAAAACTATCAGCATGTAATGCGCTCTATAACTATGGAAAAAGACTACACAAAATGGTATGCAATGAACGACAGGGACCTGATGAAAGTGATTGGCAATTTTATTCGGGATTCGAGACTTGACCTCGAAATGACCCAATCTCAGCTTTCGAAGTACGCAGGCATCAACCGGTCCACCCTCAGCCAGGTGGAAAACGGTGTCGGAGGCACCTTATTTACTTTTATACGATTGCTAAGGGCTTTGGAAAAACTTCCGCTTTTTGAGCACTTTTTGTCGGGACAGCCGGAATCTGCAGACCGCGAATCCGTGAGACAACGGGCAAGGCAGGAAACCGGAGACGATGACCTGTAATTAACCTGATGAAGGATGAGTTGAAATCTGAAAAATTCGCGTAGGTTTGAACCATGGGAAAAAGAACGTTCTGGCTGCTGATCATTTCCTTCCATGCCTTGTTCTTCTTAAAGCAGATCTTTTTCGGGAACAGCCTGTTGCAAGACAGCAGGGAGTATATCTACGCAGCAGATAATATTATAACCTACAAAACTCTTTATGCCTGGAATCTCCAGGATTCATTTGACAATAACTGGCTTACCAAACGGCCTTTCTTATATCCTTCCATTTTAGCGGTTGCGAAGCTGGCAACCTTCGGTCATGAAAAACCATTTTTTATCCTGGTTTATGCTCTTCAAAACCTGGCAAGCCTTCTGTCTGTGTTCCTGGCTCTGAGGATTGCCCGACGTTTTACCCTCCGCATTAACCGGTTTCATGCATTCCTGTTTGTTCTTTTCAGCCCGGCCCAGGCTATTTATGCCAATATGGTAATGAGCGAAATATGGCTGCAATTGTGCATGGTTACAGTGGTTTATATACTATTGCTTTTTCCCCGGAATACAAGAAGCACATTTTATATCGCATTACTGCTGATAGCCGGATTATCACTGAAACCCGTATTGCTTTTTACAGTATTCCTCCTTCCCCTCTATTACCTTATAACCTCTTATAAGGCCATCCGGTTCAAGCATCTCGCGCTGACATTCCTTCCATTGCTTTTCTATTTTTCGGCTTGCAAGGTCAATGAAAGACGGACGGGATATTTTCACTATTCGTCCATCAGCAATATCAATCTTCTCCATTATAACACATATTCCATGCTGCTGAACAGGCACGGCATGACAAAAGCCGATTCCATTGTCGATGCCATACGCGCTGAAGCCCGTTTACAGGGAGATTACAAGGAGCAACAACAATACATACGCCAAGCCTGCACAAAACTGGTGGGCAACGATATTATACTGTACGCATGGCTGCACCTGAGAGGTGCCGCTTTATGCCTCCTGGATCCCGGCAGGTTCGACCTGACACAGTTTTTCGGCCTGCCTCACAAGACCAACCTGATATACGAAACAAATAAGGAGGGAGGACTCAAAAGGATATGGCAGTCATTCATGAATCCGCTCGGCGTGGTCCTGGCCGTACTTCTGTTATTCAATCTTTTCAAGATCTATGTCATAGGCCGTTTCGCCTTTTCACGCATACTGACCGTGAAAACAAAGCTGACCCTTCTTTTTTTCCCCCTGTATATTCTCTTTTTTACAGGCCCTATCGGTACCAGCAGGTTTTACATGCCATTGATACCTTTTGTCCTGATTATGCTGTTATTGAACGCTAAAAAAACTCCTGAGACCGCATCCGATAACCCTGCAGCAGGATAACCGGCGTCCTACTTGACGGCAGCATTCTCCACTTTACTGAAATCAATGCTTTCGAATATCTTGCTGCGGAACACCTCGTGGGTTAGTTTTAAATGCTCTGTCGAATGCGCATCGGTGCCCAGGAAATGATAATATCCATTCTTAACCATCCAGTGGGCCAGTTTTTTAACCTGGGGCGAATAATAGCCAAGCAGCGACAGGAGATTGATCTGCAGTTTCACGCCGAGGTGCATCAGCTGTTCGATCTCGCCGTAAGCCTGGTGATGGTAAACATACCGTTCCGGATGAGCAAATACAGGAATATATCCCTTTGTTTTAAGATCAAAAACAAGTTTGTTGAAAAACATCGGCTTGTTCATGAATGATGTTTCCATCAGCAGGTGTTTACCATGGAATGTCAGCAGCTCCTCATTCGCATTTACTTTGTCGAGGAATACTTCATCCATATAATATTCCGCTGCAAAATCCACTTTCAGGTGAATATGATTCTCCTTTAAGGCCGAATTAAGAATATCCGCCTTTTCACTGATGATCGCACGGGTGTTGGGGTAATAATCGCCCATTATATGAGGAGTGGCCACCACCCGCGCATAACCAAGATCCGTGAACTGCCTGGCCATGTCAAGCGAGCTTTCAAGGGTTTTTGATCCGTCATCGATGCCGAACAGTATGTGGTTGTGCATATCCCAGGCCAAAACACTGTCCTTAACCTTTTTTGACGAAAACAAATTACCGAAAAGGCCCATTATTTCTTCCTGCTGAATAGTTTATGGTACCATTTCCTGTGGTCTTTTTCATCCTCGTAGTAACCGTATCCGTAACCGTATCCGTACTTGTTGCCATACGTGTTATGACTGTTGACATCGTTGATGATCACCGAGAGATTTGTGTAGTTTTTGCTCTTGTACAGGCCGTTGATACTTGAAATGACATGTTGTTTTGTATACCCTGACCGGACCACATAAATGGAAAGATCGCATTTTTTGAACACATTGTTGGCATCCGTGACAAGACCTATCGGCGGATTATCCGCCATAATGTAATCATACTCCAGGAACAGGCTGTCAATCAGATCGTCAAAATCCTTCTTCAGCAACAATTCATTAGGGTTTGGAGGAATAGGGCCCGCAGGAATGATGTCGAGATTTGACAAAGGCGATTTTTTGATCGCATCGCGCCATGTTGACATGCCCGAAAGGATAGAACTCATGCCTATGGTGTTGTCCACATTGAAACCGACGTGTATCTTGGGTTTGCGCATGTCAAGGTCGAGTATCACGACTTTCTTTCCGGTCAGGGCAAGTATGGCGGCATAATTAATAGCAAAGAAAGTCTTGCCTTCGCCGCTGATGGTGGATGTGACACCGATGATCTGCTTGGTTTTCTTTGGCAGCATGAAATCCGAATTCGTCCTGATAGAACGCAACGATTCGCTGATGGATGATTTCGGGTTCTTGTCCACAACAAGTGTTGATGCAGCCATTTTCTTTTTGTAGGTCGGAATGGATCCGAGTATCGGCGCCAGCAATTTGTTCTCTATCTGCTTCTGGCTGTAGATAACGTTCATCAGGAGATATTTGATGAAAATAAAAGCCAGCACGGGAACAATACCCCCGAGCAGGAATAATATCCATATGCGTTGTACATTGGGCGAAATAGGTGTCAGTGATGCCTTGGCATCTGACAGGATAGTGAATTCAGGAACGGTTCCGGCCTTGGAAATCTGGTATTCGATCTGCTTCTCAATCAGGCTGAGATAGAATTTTTCATACAGATCATTAAAGCGGTTCAGGCGTTTATACTCGGTATCCTTGTTTGGCAGGGTGGAAAAATCTGTCTTGAGCTCATTTATTTTTTTATCCAGAATAGCTACCTGTTCCGCTATGAATTTTTTATTCTCCGTGATAAAGCTGAGAAGTTGCGATTTGACAATGGATATTTCGAGTTCGATCTTCCTGAAAGGAACTGTTACTTCTTTCATGGATATACGCGCCAGTTCCCTTTGTTTATACAGATTGTTAAGTGTGTTGATACCGTCCGCCACCTCCTTGTTTTCCAGTCCGAAAACCAGGGGCACTATATTATCCTTGCTGGCATCGCTCTGAATGAATTTCAATATCTCGTCATACGATTTCGTGGATTTGGTGATGTTAGCCCTTGATTTTTCCAGATCGACCAGTTCGGCGCTGATGGCATTGAATTCGGCTGCCGGTGAAATAGATCCTGTATTCCTGATGAAATTTTCTATATTCTTTTCGTATTCCTCAAGCTTTTGTGCGGTTTTGTCAATCTGCGACTCAATAAACATAAGCGTTTGTTGCTGCGACTGCTGCTTTTTTTCTATGGATTGCTTGAGGTATATGGTATCATAGGCATTGACGATATCGATGGTCTTTTTAAGGTTGTGATCGACAAATGTAATGGCGATGGTCCTTGCTTCTGTATTCGATGCCTCCACGGTAAGATTGTTCAACAGATATGATACAAGCGATCCCTGGCTGTTGATCCTGAAAAAATATTCCTTCTGTTCGGTTGTGGCATCTTCCGAATTCCACCGGACGGCAAACCTGAAGTTACCGATATGGATGACATCACCTACTTTATAGATTTTCGCTTCGTCTTCAGGAGCGTCCTTCTCAAAAAACCTGAACTGGTAATTGTCGATGAACACCACCATGAAATCTTTGTCAAATATGGTATACTTCGGATCCGACAATATCTCCACCTTGAAAGGCGAGGTTTTATAAATCTCTGTGGTAAGGATATTGCCCACCGCGTAATAAGAAATATTGAGATCCAGAATATTCAGTACTTCATTAGCCACCAGCGGCGATTTGATCAGCTCTATTTCTCCTACAAGGTTATCGCTCTGTATGGTGGAAACCGTTGTTGCAAGACCAATGTTGGAAGCTTCCTTCTGTATCTCCAGCTTAATAAGCGAGCTTGCACTGTACAGGGGTTTTGAATACTTAAGGTAATAATATCCGCAAATGATCGAAACAACAATAGATATAGGTATCCAGACCCAGTATTTCTTGAGTATCAGGATCAGCTTGTCGAGCTCAAAGCCTTCTTCCGCAGCAGCCTTATTATCCAGCCTTACATTCTCTGATTCAAAATCTATCATACTATGGGGTTAAACTATTGACCAGGACCGCCAGCGTCAAAAACACCTGCACGATGTTCACAACGTATAAATTATCCCTTACGCTTTCGGCTACTGGCCTTCTGACAGGCTCTACATAGACTATATCATCGGGCTTGAGGTTCACGATCGAACTTTTCATATCGTTAAATGTGCGGAGATTGACTATGGTAAATTCAGGGTTCTTCAGGTCTCCTCTCACTATCTTTATATTATACCCTTTGGAATTGTTATCCATCCCTCCATATATCGCAATAGCTTCCAGGAGATTCATGTTCGAGGTATAGGGGATCAGCTTGCCTGTTCCCCCGATAATCATGACAATCTTTTTGTTGATCACTTTCGATATGACATACACATCATTATAGGATTTTTCATATTTGACGGACAGGAGACTGTCGAGCTGGGATACTCTCAACCCCGCTACCTGCACTTTACCTATCACTGGGAAAAAGCAGATTCCTGACTCCAGGACCTCATACGTCGGTTTCTCGGCAGATACAACGTTCTGATCTCCGAAGGTCGTTGTTTTCTGCAGATTTCCCGAAGGGTCGATGATCGCCTCACCCATATTCGTAAAAATGGAGAACTGGATCTTGTCACCTACCTTGATAGGTGATTCGATTACGGTTTTCTGGTATGCCGCCGTCCAGTTGACGTCCTCCTTGTCAGCCTTCAGCAAGACATTGGATGTATACGATTTGCATCCTGTAAAGATCATGGCGGCAAAAAAGCCGAAGCCCAGCTGCAATAGCCCGGACCGCCTGGTCATGTGTTGAACCTTCATCATATTGAGGAACTGTTTTCTCATTTTTTTAATAATCCGAGTAAATAATTTCCGTATCCGCTTTTCGTCAATGGTTTCGCTATATTCGCCAGCTGCGCGTCGTCAATGAATTTCATGCGCCAGGCTACCTCTTCAATACTTCCTATCTTGAGTCCCTGCCTTTCTTCGATAACCTGCACGAATTGCCCGGCCTGCATAAGGCTGTTGAATGTCCCGGTATCCAGCCAGGCCGTTCCACGCTGCAGTATGCCCACTTTCAGGCGTCCGCGTTTAAGGTATTCCTTGTTGACATCTGTTATTTCATACTCGCCACGCGCCGAAGGTTTCAGGTTTTTGGCTATTTCCACCACATCATTGTCGTAAAAATACAAACCGGGAACGGCATAATTGGATTTCGGCTCAAGCGGTTTTTCCTCAATGCTGATCACTTTGTTATCCTTGTCGAATTCCACTACGCCGTAGCGTTCCGGATCGCTCACATGATACGCGTAAATGACACCGCCGTCAGGATTATTGTTCTCCTGCAACAGCGATTGCAGCGAAGCGCCGAAGAATATGTTATCGCCCAATATCAGCGCTACCTTATCCTTTCCTATGAATTTTTCCCCTATCACGAAAGCCTGCGCAAGCCCGTTTGGTATTTCCTGCTCGGCATACGAAAATTCGCATCCGAGATGCCTTCCGTCGCCCAGAAGTTTTTTGAATTGAGGAAGGTCGTGCGGCGTCGAAATGATAAGTATTTCCTTTATACCCGCCATCATTAAAGTGGACAGGGGGTAATAGATCATCGGTTTGTCATACACCGGCATCATCTGTTTGCTTACCGCCAGTGTCAGTGGATGTAACCGTGTGCCGCTTCCTCCTGCTAATATTATGCCTTTCATTAGTGTTTACCTGTTCACGTACATGCTCTGATAGTATTTCTGGTAAGCCCCGCTGGTCACATGCTCCAGCCAGTCCTGGTTGGCCAGGTACCAGTCTACTGTTTTTTCCAGACCCTGTTCAAATGTCACTGAGGGTTTCCATCCCAGCTCAGTCATCAGTTTCCCCGAATCAATCGCATAACGGAAATCATGCCCTGCCCTGTCGGTGACAAATGTAATAAGCTTTTCCGATTCACCTTCCTCCCGGCCCAGTTTTCTGTCCATCAGCCTGCAAAGAAACTTTACAAGCTCAATATTTTTCCATTCATTATTGCCTCCTATATTGTAAGTCTCGCCTGTATGCCCGTTGTGATAAATCGTGTCGATGGCCGTGGCATGGTCTTCAACAAACAGCCAGTCCCTGACATTTTCACCCTTCCCGTACACTGGCAGGGGCTTTTTGTTCATGATGTTATTGATCATTAACGGTATCAGTTTTTCCGGGAAATGGTGAGAGCCGTAGTTATTGCTGCAATTGGATATCTTCACAGGTATACCGTATGTGTGATAATATGCGCGGACAAAATGATCGCTCGAAGCTTTGGATGCGGAATAAGGTGAATTCGGGCTGTATGGGGTGGTTTCGGTAAATTTCCCTTCTTCTCCCAGCTGTCCGTAAACTTCATCCGTGCTGACATGGTAGAACAGCTTGCCGGCAAACTGGCCATTCCAGATCATACGCGCCGCATTGAGGAGATTGACTGTTCCAAGCACATTGGTCATAACAAATTCAAGCGGGTTGCTGATCGACCTGTCAACATGCGATTCTGCAGCGAGGTGTATCACCCCGTCGAATCCCAGATCGGTGAACAGTTTATTCATTCCATCAGCATCCGTGATATCAGCCTTGATAAATGTATAATTCGGCTTGTCTTCTATGTCCTTGAGATTTTCCAGGTTACCTGCATAGGTCAGTTTGTCAAGGTTATAAATATGATATCCGGGATAGTGATTGACAAACCTCCTTACGACATGTGAACCGATAAAACCCGCCCCGCCAGTAATCAGTATCTTCTTTTGCTCTGCCATTGAAATGCCTTCTATTGTACTTTTAAAATGTTTAATTCATAGATAAGGGTTGAAAACGGAGGTATCATGCCCTCAACTCCTTTTGCGCCATATCCCAGATCGTAGGGAAGTATAAAAGTTGCTTTCTCGCCTTCCTTCATCTGTATCAGCATTTCATACATGCCGATAGGGTCAAAATTTCCCTTCGCCACCCGGATGGTCTGGGGATGGCCCATCGTATACGAGTTATAAAACTCAGTGCCGTCCATCAGTTTCCCTATAAAATGGAATTTGACAACGCTTCCTTCTGTCACCCTTTTGGCCGAGTCTGCCATTTTCTGGTGGAATTGCATTCTCAGGCCGGTCACAGAATCCAGTTCCATCGTATAACCATTCTTGCGTATATATGCTTCTATATTTTTGATCTCCTCATTCCATCTGGCGATCTTTTCAGCATTGTACAGGCTATCCACCTGGAACCTGGTCAGGCGTTTATCCATTTTTATGATGAATTTCAGGTCCGTGCCCGGTTTTACATAGCTGGGTAATTCCATTTCCCGTCTTGTCGCCAGGTAAAATGAATCTGCATTAATGAGGAACTGTGCACTGTCGCCTTCGGCCATTATACCCAGCGCCTCCATGATATCCCCGCCTTTATGCGTAGGTTGTGTCAACTGAATGCGTTCGGGAGTTTTTCCGAAAAGGGTGAATATCGTGGAATCCTCCGAATTGTTGATGCTGTAATACACCTGCACATACTCTCCCACGACCGGCAGTTGTTTATTCTTGCTCCTTGACAGGAATTTATATCTTAATCCGTTATCGGTCTTTGAATAATTATTGCATGAGGCTGTAATAACGGCTATAATAAAAAACCAGATGATGTGTACTTTATGCATTCAGTTCCTCCTTATATTGTTTTAAAACTTCCTTGAATTGATGTATTGTTTCGTCAAATGATACCTCGCTGCTTCCTCCCGCCGCATGAAAATGCCCGCCGCCGTTGAAATGTTTCAAAGCGAAATTGTTGGCGGCAAAGTTGCCTTTGCTCCTGAAACTCATCTTTACGATTCTGGAACGGTCGATGATCAATACGGCAAATTTAATACCTTCTATGCTTAATCCATAATTTACCAGACCCTCCGTATCCCCCGTAACGATATCGTATTCTTTCAGCTCCTGCTTGTTGATGGTTATCAATGCCGTTTTATAATCATGCAGCACCTCGAGTTTCTGGCTGATGGCATAACCGATGAAACGCATGCGCTTCTCGGTATAGCTGTCGAAAACGTAGTCATAGATTGCTACATGATCGATCCCGTAATTCATAAGCTCTGCCGCATACATATGGGTTTGACTGCTGCAGTTACTGTACCTGAAAGACCCGGTGTCGGTAACTATGCCTGTAAAAAGGCATGAGGCGATATCCTTATCGACATGATCCTTAAGTCCCAGGTCGGCTATAAAACGATAGACCAGCTCGCATGTGCTGCTGGCTTTATCGTCCCAGTAGGTAAAATCTTCAAATCCCTGGGGAAACTGGTGATGATCGATGAGGATTTTCCTGGCCGGGCTGCTGCTCACCGCCTCACCGAATTCATTGATCCTTGAAATATGGTTAAAATCCAGGCAGAATATAAAATCCGCTTCCCGCGTCATTTTTTTACATAATTCCTCATTCCCCTCAAAAATGAGGGTTTCATTGCTGCCTTTCATCCAGTTCAGGAATGATGCAAAATCCGTAGGAGAAACAAGGGTAGCCTCTAAGCCCAGCGTTGCCAGGAATAACCTCAATCCAAGGCTGGAGCCCATGGCGTCGGCATCAGGCTTATGGTGGGTGGTTATCAATATTTTAGCATCCTTTTTTTCCCTGATTGCATCTATAATGTCTTGCGCTGAATGTTTTGCCATTGTAGTAAGCCGCAAAGATGCTTATTTTATCGCATAATTAAGGAAAAATTTTCGCCACAGTGTTGGTATTTGTTCGACCAAGGTGTACTCTTGCAGGCAAACCTCATACCGGCTTATCGATCAAGTCCTGCTTTATACGGATGAATTTTATTTTCCGCACAGACTTCCGGACCTGTTCATTTTAATGGTCAAAAAGATGTGGAAAGAAGTGAAATAGTGAGTTTACTTGATACGTATGAACTCAAACTTCGGATAACCGGATTGTCCCAGTGAATTATTATAATCAAGGAACCTCAATTTATAATATGCTCCATCGGTATCCCTGATGATATAGGTGAGTTTAGGTGCAATGGTGTAAGCGCCGCCAGGACCGAGTGCGTGACTTTTCCAGTCATATCCTATGGCATTCCTATTGGTACTAAACGTGTATTTGCTTATAGAGCCGGCGTTTATTTCATCAAAAGGGGTTACTGCCGAATCCTTGGCCACCTCTACTTTATTGGTATTGCTCAGGACTCCCGACACTATATAATTGAATGGCGCATTATTCGGTAACACATTGTAAAAAATGTGTGTATACCTTGTAAAGACAAAATCCCATGTATGCTTGTCGGGTTCGGCGTTATTGACCACATGTCCGCCATTGCCAAAGCTGTAGTACGTGTAATTCTGCCTGTCGTCCTTAGGTATCTCCAGCGTTTCGCCGGTACCAATCACCTGGTTGTTCTGGTCATAGATATCTGTGATCCGTACATAATAAAAAGAATCATTAACCGCCTGGATTTGCAATCTTTTGAAACGTTTATGACCCGCAATCCACTTCAATTCTATAACATAAATACCATAGAATGTACTTACCTGGACTCTTTTATAGGATTGCCACTCGTTCATGGCGGAAGTGGCTGCCTTTCCTTCAGGTGGTTCCAATAGTTCAGGAATTTCCTTGATCTTGTTTGTATCACTCGCTTCGTCTTCAAACAACTGGAATTCGTTGACTTTCCTTACAGACATATTCTTGCCCGTATTGATAAAAACCCCCCAGCCGTCCTTACCGGATTCAAAACGTATATCCCAGTCGGCCCAGCGTCTCTCCTGGAAAGAATTGGTGCTCAGATCAAAATACACCTCCTTTTCGTACCCCTGCCCGAGGTTGAATGTGGCGATATCGGAACTCCCTGTCGGCAATACGAGAGGCTCCTCCTTCTTGAAGCAGGAACTCATGCTTAACATTACAAGTAACCATATGGCATATCCGTGTTTCAAATTATAGGTTGATGTTTATTTGTGTGAATACCGACCTGCCGATAGACACCGGCATGGTGTTAGACCCCCCGGTGTGAAAGTTGTTCCCTACGCTTGTTGATTGTATATTACTGACATTCAATATATTCTTGCACCCAACAGTCAGGCTTATCTTCTTGTCCATCAAAGATTGGTTGACTGTAAAATCGAGTATATGGAAGCCCTCTGTATACGTGTTGACAATATTCCTGGTCTGGTCCAGGGCATAACCCATGATGCGCCCATTGTACTTGTGGAACAGGGACAGGGTTGTAACCGGAACTTTTTTGTGCTTTATACCATAGAATACCTGAGTTCTCATTTCGGAGGAGTATATGTATTTATGTTTGCCTACCTCGCGGAACGCATTATTGTTTATGCCGGTATAGGACCCGCCCACACTTATTCTGAAAGTTTTGTATGACCCTTCCAGGTTAAGATTGGTCCCGAGCGAGGTAAAATCGTCTATATTGCTGTAAGTATACTCCAGCGCGCTCGGATTAACGGATACAAGGGCGATCTGGTTGTAAATATGGTTGTAATAATAGCTGTTATCAATGTAAATTGTCACCTTTTTACCGGATGGCACTTTGTATCTCAGCGCCACATTATGGTTATCCGACAATTCCGATTTCAGGTCGGGATTCCCTTTTATGTTATGATTGTAATCCACGAAATACAGGTACAGCTCTTTTAGTCCCGGCGCCCTGAATCCCCTGCCATAGGCATATCTTATAACAAGATTCCTGATACCTGTGTACTTCACCTGTATGGATGGGATGAACGGCGCGGAATACCTGGTATTATAAGTAGCCCTGAAACCCGGTTTAATGCTGAGCACCTTTACAGGATCTCCCTCCACTTTTGTTGTATCCTTTTTTGAAGGGATGCTGATCTCCGCGCATCCGAAAATTGCGTAGTCATTCATCTTACCTTTATCAGCCTCAATCTTGGTACCAAAAGCACTATTAATATTGATATCGTACCCAAGCTGGTAATCGAAATAATTCTTCAGCGCATGGCCGTCCCTCAGGAAATTGGAATAAAATCCGCGGCTCATGACTGTCAGAAAAGAGTTATTGCTGTTCAATGCCGGGTTAGGCACGAGCTCCATCTGTTCCCACTTGGTAAGATCCTTCCTGAATGTAAGCTTGTCCCTGGTATAGTAGCTGAACGAGTTAAGCATGTTGGCATGGGAATGACCGCTGATCTTATAATCCAGGTTCAATGAATTGATCGTGCGCCTGGTCAGGTAATACTCATCATAGGCATATGCTTCCACATGATTGATGACTGGTGCGCCCCGGTTCTCTATCTTTTCATTAAAAATGTCCGTCTTAAACCTCATTTTTAACTTCTTTACCTGCATCAGAATATTTATGCTCCAAAAAATCTGTTGTTTAGGTTTCCAGAACATGACCCTGCTTGACGGATCCGCCGAATAACCGCCGAAAAAATTCCTGTTAAAGGTGGCTCCGAAGTAAATGTCCTTAAGCTTGACAAGACCGCCTCCCCCAAAATTATACTGCTTGGTCGTTTCGTAATACAGGTGAGCATTGCCTACCAAGGGCTTGTTCGGAGTTATTTTCTTGGAAATCAAGTTAATGACTCCGCCTAAGGCATCGCTGCCGTAGATAACGGACAGCGGGCCTTCTATGATTTCTATCCGCTCGATATTGGCCAGGTTGATCTGGCCGAGATCAATGTTTCCATTTTCCCTGCCCATGAGCGGAACACCATCCAGGAGTATCTTGATGTTCTGGCCGCTGACACCCTGCATGCTCAGGGAGCTGCCCAGGATATTATCATTCCCTATCCTGATGTTAAGTTCCTTGGAAAGAACGTCCTTCAGGTTGACAGCACCCTGCCTTTCAATGTCTTTAGCCTTGATTATCTTGACATTATGTATGGTTTGAGAAGCTAAAGTAGGCTTTGTGACCGCAGTTACAACGTGAGTGGAAAATGTATCTTCAAACTGGGCGTTGACCAGGTTCCGAAGGAACAATGCCAGGGCAAGCAGAAGATATTTCCGTGTCGCGTTCAATTTATTCCTTGATAATCTGCTGGTGATATACACCCGCCGTCGTATGGACCTTTACAATATATATGCCGTCCGCCAGGCCGGAAACATCCATTTTCCCGGCAGTATCACTGCTGTAAACGGTTTTTCCCTGCATATCGACTATACTGATATGCTGTACAGGCACTTCAGATTCAACAGAGAATACCCCGCTGTTCGGGTTCGGGAAGATCCTGAGCTTGGCTGCATTTATTTTATCTATTCCGAGGGTGGCCTCGTACACATTGAAAACTGATTTGCCCAAAGGTCCGCCGGCATATGACAGGAAGGTTAGCTTGTACATGGCAGAATCCTGAGCTCTTACAAAGTAAACAAAGGTGTCTGTGATCACATAGGCAGTGCCGGTAAATGTTTTCCAGTCGTGACCTATCGCTGAAATGCGCGGATCCACAACAGAAGTTTTGGTATGAAGCCAAACCATGTTACATGTTTTGCCGTTATTTTGTTCAACTTTAACTTTAGGATGGCTTAAAACGCCGGCTACCGGATAATAACCACTTCCCTGTGGGCTGGTTACCCAGGTAACATATTTTGTCCATAAAAGGTCCCATGAGCTCATGGCAGGCTCCCTGTCCAGAACCTGGTTGGTGGAGGCATTGTAATAAACAAACATCTTACCGGTGTAATCCCTCTTGTTGATGGTCAGGTAAACGGAATCCGAATTATCAATATTGGAAATGATGACATTCCATACGGTATCATAATGGAGTTTTGAAACAAACACCTTTTTATAGAAGCCTGCGGCTGTATTCTGAATCACGTACACCTTGGTTCCGGTTATGTGGTGAGTGTTCTGGTCATATGTTCCCCACTTAAAATCAAACGGTGAAGACACTTTATATCCGGAAGTGAATGCACTGAGGTTCCAGGTGCTGTCGGAATCCAGCAATTGAGGCATCGCTGAAAGCCCGGTTGTATCTATCGCTCTCCAGTTGGCCGGATTGGCATTGTCAAGCCTTTTGACAATGGTTCCGTTACCCCCTGAGTTTACCCTTACGGCAGCGCTGAGTGCAGCAGTTTGAGGCGTAGTAAATTCCTGCACTGAAAACGCCATGTGCCAGTTAGTGTTTGAAATGGTCGTCACAGTACCGTTTTCAAGACTGTAAAACACATCGTTGCCGGTACCTGATCCCATCTGGGTGCTGTCATTGGCCGGGCATTGGGCTTTTGCCTGAAATCCGAAAGCTGCTAAAACAAACGCTAGGGTAAAGAGTTTTTTCATGATTATATATTATTATTATTCTTTAGCCTGCAAAGGTACAAAATATCACACTTTCAACCGAATGATTCCTGTTTATGACAGAAATATGACAAAAAATGACTTATTCCTTAGATTCAAATATGTATCCTACGCCGCGGATAGCATTGAAATACTTGGGATTTTTGGGATCAATTTCAAAATATTTCCTGAATGACAGGATAAAGTTATCTATGGTTCGCGTTGACGGGTAAACGGAATAGCCCCATACGGTCTGTAATATTTTTTCGCGGCTAACCACTTCATTCTTATGCTCTATCAGCAACTTCAGCAAAAGCACTTCCTTCTTGGTCAGGCTGTAATGCCCGTTGATGCCCACGGCTTCATGCTTTTCAAAGTTGATATGATTGCCTCCGAAAGAAAATTCCCTCAGGCCGAAATTAGCGCTTGCGGTGGCCGATCCCTTCCTGTTCAGCAGGTTGTTTACCCTCAGTTGCAGCTCCTCCAGATTGAACGGTTTGGTCAGGTAATCGTCCGCACCCTTTTTCAGGCCGGCTATGCGGTCTTCCACCCTGTTCTTTGCCGACAGGAAGAGTATCGGCACTTCCTGGTTCTTCAGGCGGATATTTTCACATACATTAAGCCCGTCAATTCCCGGTATCATGATATCGAGAATCACCAGGTCAAATTGTTCATCCTTGAACTTCTGTACCGCGGAAGTCCCGTCCTTTACCCCTACTACTTTATTGCCATCCATTTCGAGGTTCAGTTTCAAAAGATCGTGGAGACTGGATTCATCTTCCACTAGAAGAATTCGTTTGCTCATAATTAATTTGCCTGGTTTTTAAAAGTGATTATAAATGTAGTGCCTTTCGGTTTATTGGCCTCGGCCCTGATCTCTGCATGGTGCGAAACCAGTATCTGCTTGACAAGGAATAATCCCAGCCCTGTTCCTTTGGTTTCCCTGGTATCTTCATCGCCAACCCTGTAGAATTTCTTGAATATGGCGCTATATTCCCGCGGATCGATGCCTTTCCCGTTATCCGATACATAGATGGTTGTGCCTAAATTGCCCCGTTGGTATGTTACAGTGATTTCAGAATCCACGCCGGCATATTTCACCGCGTTTTGGAAAAGATTGCTGAACACCAGCCTGAGCGATACTTCATCTCCTGTTATCACCAGCGGCATTTCATCAAATATGAATTTCCCCCTGAAATAAGGTTCTGCAAGAAGGAGGTCCGAGGTTTTGCGTATGATGGCGGTTATATCCACTTTCTCCATATTGAACTGGTAACTGTTGCCATCAATCCTGGTTGCCAGGAGCACATTATCCAGCAATTCGTTCAATCGGTCGGAATTATTAACGGTCTGTTGTATAAGGTGTTCTCTTGTGGCATCATCCATTTTTCTCTGCAAAAGTGTCTGCGCGCTCAGTTTTATTGCTGTTAACGGGGTTTTAAATTCGTGGGTTATGGACAGGAGGAAATTATTCTGCATTTTGTTAAGGTTCAGCAGGGATTCAAGACGCCTGAAAACCCATACCACACCGGAAATGACCAGTATGGTGAAGAAAATCACCTCCGAATAAAAAGCCCTCTGTTTCTTGACAAAATTCTTTTCTATGGAGTTGAACTCCGATTCGTGAATGGTAACGGAGATCATGTTGAACAGTGTGCCTGTCGTATCTATAAGCCTGAGATTGGTTCTTACCTTGAAATTGCGGTTCAGATCCTCATGCAGGTTGTATATTTCGCGCTGATGCTGCACAAAAGTATTATATGGTGAACCGTTGCTACCTCTCTCCCGGTTCCTGAAATCTATGAATTCAGTCAGCTTATTCTGTATCACCTGGGCATTCAGCTTTAGGTTATTGTATTCAAGCTGGTACTCCTTCTTGGCATAGTGAATAAAGGAGTACAACCACCATCCGAAAACGGCCATGATGTATACAATGATGAAAACAAGGAATAATCTTAACCTCAAAACTTATCTATATTTGCCGCTTCAAAAATACCTTTAATTTTTTTCCGCATCATGCTCCAAAAATACACCCGACAGCAACTGGCCCTCAGAAACGGACAGGACAGGCCGGAAATCTGGGTGGCTTTTAAGGGGAAAATCTACGATGTCGGAAACAGCCGTTTATGGCGCGACGGGAAGCATTATCAGCATTGGGCGGGTCAGGATCTTACCGAAGAATTAAAAGATGCACCACACACGGATTCCGTTTTTTCCAGGTTCAGCATTGTGGGCGAAATAGCCTGAATTATGACAATTTTTTTACATAATCGAGTCATTTTCAAGCAAAAAAACCGCGCGGTTGCCCGGCGGTTCTTTAATATCATAATGTATTCTTACAATACCTGCTCGACTGGGGTATAAGGCAGGCTAAATGCGTCCGATACTCCCTTGTATACCACTTTTCCATCTACAACGTTCAAACCGAGCAATAACTCCGGATTGTTCCTGCAGGCTTCTTTCCAGCCCTTGTTGGCCAGCTGGAGTGCATACGGAAGCGTTGCATTTGTAAGTGCGAGTGTTGATGTGTATGGCACTGCACCCGGCATGTTGGCAACACAATAGTGAATGACATCGTCGATCACATACGTTGGCTCGGCGTGTGTGGTGGCCTTTGTGGTCTCAAAACATCCTCCCTGGTCAACAGCCACGTCAACAAGCACCGATCCTTTCTTCATAAGTTTCAGCATATCCCTGGTGATGAGGTGCGGGGCCTTTGCTCCCGGTATCAATACGCCTCCTATCACGAGGTCAGCCGTTTTGATGGCCGCCTTGATATTGTAGGTATTGCTGAACATAGTCTGCACATTGGCCGGCATGATGTCATCCAGCTGGCGTAAACGCGGGATTGAAATGTCCATGATGGTAACCTGTGCACCCATGCCTGCAGCCATCTTTGCCGCCTGCGTACCCACTATTCCTCCGCCCAGTACCAGCACTTCAGCCGGCTTAACGCCCGGAACCCCGCCAAGGAGAATACCCCTTCCGCCAAGCGGTTTCTCAAGATATTTAGCTCCCTCCTGTATGCTCATCCTTCCCGCCACTTCACTCATCGGCACCAGCAGCGGAAGTGAACGGTCTGACTTTTCAACGGTTTCATAGGCAAGGCAGGTGGCTCCACTTGCAATCATGGCATTGGTGAGAGGCTCATAGCTCGCAAAGTGGAAATACGTGAACAGGAGCTGACCTTTCTTTATCAATTTATATTCGCTTTCGATTGGCTCCTTTACCTTTATTATCATTTCGGCAATGCCGTATACTTCTTCAATGGTTGGCAATATGGTGGCGCCCGCTTCTTTATACTCGTCGTTTGAAAACCCGCTGCCATCGCCTGCGGATGACTGTACATACACGGTATGTCCGTACTTCACAAAATCAGCTACGCCTGCCGGTGTGACAGCTACGCGGTTCTCGTTGTTTTTAATCTCTTTAGGAACTCCTATGATCATAATATTTTTATTTTAAAAAAAGTGGTGCAAAAGTAATTAATTAATACAGGATGAAAAAATAATATTGGACCTTTTTAATAAAATTTAATGAACCTTTGAGTATATAGTAAAAAAACGTTGCAGAAATACGGTTTTTCACCGCATTGTTTCAGATTTTTCACATCTGGCGTAAGGCTCTATCCAGGGCTCATGGCAGCGTTTATTCCATTACAGGCCGGGGCTATCAGCATGTACTGCGAGCCGTAAATCTCCGCTATTAAAATTTACAGGAATCGATGGGGTGCTGCAGTATATTGATTTCACGCCGGTCGCTTATAAAAACTGCTCATATAGATGATATTATGAAAAAAAATTCTACATTTGCCCAAAATGATTATTGGAACTATAAAGGAATCCAGGTCGGGCGAAAACCGCGTAGCTCTAAGCCCCGACGTCGTAAAAAATTTCGTCAGGCTAGGTTTCGAATGTATAATTGAGGCCGGGGCGGGCGTACTTTCCAATTTTTCCGATGAAGCCTACAAACTTGCAGGTGCAGTTGTTGTTTCCTCAGTTGCCGAGGTGTGCGGCAAGACCGATGTGCTTGTAAAAGTGAATGCCCCGTCAGATTCGGAAATAGCATTGTTAAAACCGGGCTCGGCTCTTGTTTCCTTTATTTATCACCTCACCAATCCCGCTCTTATTGAGCAGTTAAGCGCCAGGCAGATAAGCGTATTCAGCATGGATGCCATTCCGCGTATATCAAGGGCCCAGAGCATGGATGCCCTGAGCTCGCAGGCCAACCTCGCAGGATATAAAGCCGTGCTTTTGGGAGCTCATCATTCCGCCAGGATATTCCCCATGCTGATGACAGCTGCTGGAACTATCACGCCTGCCAAGGTACTGATCTTCGGCGCGGGTGTGGCAGGCCTGCAGGCTATCGGTACAGCCAGACGCCTCGGAGCGGTCGTTGAAGTAACTGATATACGGCCCGAAACAAAGGAGCAGGTGGAATCCCTTGGAGGTAAATTCATCAGCTTTGATACGGGAGAAGTAAAGATCGAAGGCGGTTATGTTAAGGAAACCGGTGAAGACACACTGAGAAAACAAAGAGAAATCCTTGGCAAACATATAGCGGCTGCTGATGTTGTGATCACCACAGCTTTAATTCCCGGAAAGAAGGCCCCAATACTCGTCACGGAAGACATGGTTAAAACCATGAAGCTTGGCAGTGTCATTGTAGACATGGCTGTTGAACAGGGCGGTAACTGTGAGATCAGCGAAGCCGGAAAGGTCGTGGTTAAACATGGTGTGAAGATCGTTGGCGAAACGAATCTCCCTTCCCTGCTGGCACAGAATGCCAGTGAAAGTTATTCCAAGAATATCTATGCTTTCCTTACACACCTGGCAACAAAAGACGGATTCAAGTGGGAAATGGAAGAAGAGATCACCAAAGGAACCCTGATCACGAAAGATGGCAGAAGAACGGCATAAAACTCCTCAAACAATAACAATATAAAAAAATATAAATGGAATCTATACTAAATTTCATATCGGCCAACCAGCTTATGATATATCTTGTGATCCTGATGATCTTCGTGGGTATTGAGCTGATAGAAAAAGTGCCTTCAGTGCTGCATACGCCACTTATGAGCGGTGCCAATGCCATACATGGAGTGGTGATCATCGGCGCCATTATCATCATGGGGCAGGCAGAAAGCATGTATGCCATTATCCTGGGTTTTATAGCCGTGGTGCTTGGCACATTGAACGTGGTAGGCGGATTTGTAGTGACGGACAGGATGTTGGATATGTTTAAAAAGAAGAAAAAATGAAGCAGTCAATACTGGATGTAATTTATATGATAGGGGCCGTGAGTTTTATCTTCGGCATCAAGATGCTTGGAAAACCTGAAAAGGCTAAGAAAGGTAACCTTGTAGCCGCGTTCGGCATGGGACTGGCCATTTTCGGGACTATTTTCCTGAACGACAGTATTAAAATATCCAACTATGCCTGGATTTTTGGCGGACTGCTTGTTGGTACGGTCATAGGTACACTGATGGCTAAAAAAGTGAAGATGACAGGCATGCCCCAGATGGTTTCGTTCTTCAACGGTATGGGCGGCGCCTGCGCAGCCATCATTTCACTTGTGGAATTCAATCATATGGGCGAATGGGCGGTTTCAGTCGTTCCGGGATGGCACATGCCGGCCATTTCTGTCAATAGCAATGACCTTTCCTCGCACGAGATACAGAACGCATTGAAAATGCTTGTTAATCCGGAAGAATTCATCAATGGCATGAAAGTCAAGCTGGGCATCATCTACCTCGGGCTGATCATCGGTTCTATTTCTTTCGCAGGAAGTATGATCGCTTACGGAAAACTGGATGAAAAAATAAAAGATAAAACATTACCATTGCAGCAAGTCATCAATATCGGGCTGTTGCTGGTTATCCTTGGCATCGGCGCAGCTGCTGCCCTTGGCTATATAGAAAATCCAAATGTCATTTACCTCATACTCGGTTTATCCCTTGTATACGGCGTCCTGTTTGTAATGCCTATTGGCGGGGCGGATATGCCGGTGGTGATCTCGCTGCTGAATTCATTCACGGGCGTTGCGGCCGCCATGGGAGGTTTTCTTTACGATAACAAGGTGATGCTCTTCGGAGGCATTCTTGTGGGCAGCGCCGGAACACTGCTCACCGTGGTGATGTGCAAGGCGATGAACCGTTCCCTTACCAATGTGCTTATAGGTAACTTCGGAGGAGGCAGTTCTGCCGCAGGTGTAGGAAAAGCCATCACCGGATCGATCAAGGAGATCACAAAAAGCGATGCTGCAGTATTGATGAAATACAGCAAAAAAGTGGTCATTGTTCCCGGTTACGGACTGGCGGTTGCCCAGGCTCAGCATGTGTGCCACGAGCTCGAAGAGGTGCTGGAAGCTGAAGGAGTGGAAGTGAAATACGCCATACATCCTGTTGCAGGACGCATGCCCGGTCATATGAACGTACTGCTCGCCGAAAGCAATGTAAGTTATGATAAACTGGTGGAAATGGACGATATCAATCCCGAATTCAAGACAACGGATGTAGTGTTGATTGTCGGGGCCAACGACGTAGTGAATCCTGCCGCTAAAACGGATCCGGCCTCTCCTATCTACGGCATGCCTATACTGGATGTGGAGGATGCTGCTCACACCATCGTCCTGAAGCGTAGTATGAAAGCGGGTTATGCGGGTATTGAGAATGAACTGTTCTACAGTCCCAAGAACAGCATGCTGTTTGGGGATGCCAAAAAAACGCTTACAGATTTGGTAAGTGAACTGAAGAGTATGTAAAATTTTCTTCCTATGAAGGAATTGACCAATATTGTTGATGCCCCCTTACACAATGAAGAAAGTGACTATCATTTTGTGGATGGACCCTATTTTTCCATTCAGTTTAAGATACTCGCAGCTTCCCTTCTGGTTTTCGGCGGGCAATTATTGCTGAGCCTGAATGTCATTGGCGTTCTGCTGATACTCCTGGCTTTGCTGATCTTCCTGGCTAAAAAGGAATTGACTATAAGTTTTTCCCTTTCTAAATATCGCTTCGCTTTAAAAATATTTAATCTGAGAATGGGTGAGTGGAAATCTTTACCTGCCTTTGAGTCCGTTTCTATCTTTAATGCAAAAAAAAGCCAGGTGATGAGCTCAGGTCCGCAGACAGGCACAGCCACCTTTTCCGAACTGGAGGTTAACCTGGTCTATAACAGGAGCAGGCGGTTGACAGCTTATACTACTAAAGATTACAATAAAGCGCTCAGGGTGGCGAGAATATTTGCACAAAAATTTGAAATGGGGATTTATGACGCTTCGACGAGGGATGCCCACTGGCTTGAATGAACATTATGGCCGGAAACGTTTAATGCGTGCATAAAAATAAATATGTTTCCCAAAAAACTCATATTGCCATTGTTCCTGTTGCTCTGTGCAAAGAGCGTCGCCCAGAAAGATTTTTTCCAGGATATTCCGTGCTATAAAAAAATGCTGCTCGATTTCTACGCGGAATATGCACCTGAGCAATACTTCAGCTTTGTCAAAAAATCAGGCGGGTGGCATATTTCTTACGCGGATTCATCGGACGAAATGGTAAATGTCTTATACAGGCCCTGTGGCGTCGATTTTTATAATCCGCTGCCATTTGCAAAACGATCAATACGTCTTGAAACAGGCGCTGTAGAGGCCCTTTCAGAATACCAGAATTTACTCTGCGACCTGTATACCATGGAGCGCCATGCATATTACGGGTATTCAAACTGGGCATCAGATGTTATAAAAGATTATGAATCCAAGGAAAACTTATCCGAATGGGAAATTGAAAGTCTCGCAAGAGCTTATGATGCGTATGCTTCAGTTTTTGTTTCAATAACTAAATACGGAAATACTGTAACTAATAAAGATTCCATTTTTCAATCGCAGATCGACTCGTTTTTATATTATTCAGATAAAGCAATAAGTCAATTTTCCAATCTGGCCAAAAAAAATCGTGCTTACATCACTAAAGTTGGAACCATTGACATAAAACTTAGCAATGAGTACGCAAATGTATACTTTACATTGAAACTGTGCGGAAATCATAAGAAAGCACTTGACTATCTTCAAAAATGCCAATATTCACCTAACGTTATTATAGCTGCCCAAAACTATTTGGATGGGTTGCCTCCCAACAGCATTCTGTTTACAAACGCAGATAATGACAGTTATCCTTTATGGTACGTTCAGCAAATAAAGAACTTCCGGAAAGACGTTTCAGTCATCAATATTACTTTACTGGATAATCCGTTATTTCTTAAAATGATAATAAATGATCTCTCCGCACCTGTTAAACTCGAGAAAGTGTTCACTGAGATCAACACAACATATTTCCTCAGAGATAAAAATACGGTATATGAACACGATAGTTTCCCCGTAAGGAATATTTTGGATTACCGCAAATACAATAAGGATTCTATTCCCCTGTACATGACTGCGAAATACTATATCTTAAGTCCGGCTGGGAAAAAATTATCATTGGTTCCAGACGAACCCTATCATCTTTCGCGACTATTAATTCTTTATCAGTTAATTGAATCCAATATACCAGACCGTCCGGTTCTTTTCACGCAATACGAGAGCATGTCACAACCGTTGCAAGGCTATGCCAGAGTGAACGGTATAAATTTCGAGGTGAATTTTGATGACAATAATCGTTCAAATACACCAAGTGTATCGTATT
This sequence comes from uncultured Bacteroidota bacterium, assembly GCA_937867025.1. GTDB lineage: Bacteria > Bacteroidota > Bacteroidia > NS11-12g > UBA955 > JABMMZ01. The sequence goes on from CALMKH010000225.1 coordinate 23,874, forward strand.
TTTTCAACAACCATTTAAGTTCTTTTGTGAATGACTCTTTGTATCTTAGCCACAAAAACGATATGCTGATGACAAGTTACAAACATTATATAAATGTTGTTACTGATGCGGTTTATAATATCCATTATACGAATCCTGGCGATGTAGAGGCTGTGGATGAGCTGATATCGAGACTTAAATCCATTTGGCCTAATAATGAATTGCATTATCATGATCAGCTTTTTGCTCTTCTGGATATTTTATATTCGGGCGCATATCTGAAACAAGCCAGAGAACTAAGAATTTTCTTACAGACAAGTTTGAAAAAGAGAAAGCCTGTATTGATAAATGAATCTGAAATCTGGTTTTATAATGAGATTTGGCTGGGCAATAACATTTCGTATTTAATTGAAGAGTGTGTTAATTCACCTTCTCTTAAGCTATACCCCGAAGAAAAAAACAGCTGGTTACAATTTCTTAAAAAAATTGAAAAGCATTAACGCGTACTTAAACAAAACAGCATGAACCGGAACACCACTAAAAAACTGCTTTTTGCATGCCTTCTGCTCATGATGGTGCTTACCCCGCTGTATATTTTCAGGCACAGGATAGCATTCCTGCTCAGGCCCCCTGTAACAGGCACGGCAATAGACAGCCTCAATGGCGTCAAGGTATATTACAATGGGGATATCGGCAATGTAAAGGGAAGGAACATAAGTCCCGACGGGTATAATATCGGCCTGCAGTTCCAGTGCGTGGAATTCGTTAAACGCTACTATTATGAATTCTATCATCATAAAATGCCCGACAGCTATGGCCATGCCGTCAGTTTTTATGATACGACGCTTCAGGACAGTTCTTACAACGCCCGTCGCGATCTCATGCAATACAGCAACCCGGGATATTGCATGCCGAAAGTCGGCGACCTGATCGTATTTGCCGGAAATGGCGGCAATCCTTACGGCCATGTGGCGATCATCAGCAAGGTAAAACCGGATAAAATAGAGATCGTGCAACAAAACCCGGGCATCGGCATGCCCTCGCGCGTTACTATTCCACTCAGCAGGAACAATGATATCTGGCGCATCAACAGCGACAGGATACTCGGCTGGCTGCGGATGAAATAATATGTAATGTATGTGCGGGGCGCTGTTCCTCGCCCTCCGGCTCCACTTCGTTGCGGCCCTGAAGCATCTATTGCTCCAGGGGCCAGCCCGCTTCGCAGTTGCCTGCGGTCTCTGGCGCCGGGATCTCCTGTTCGAAAAGAGATCATTCCACCGTCACCGTTTTCACCGCTTCGTTATTGTGTATCTCGGGATAATACATCAATTCAATCTTGGCCGGCGGCAGGTTGAACACACCGCTGAATTTTGGAACCAGCATGATACTGAATGAATAATCCCCGGGCACCAGGCTTTTGCAAAAGATCGATGTCTTGTCATAGAAATATTCCCTGTTGGTTTCTATGCCCCCGGCTTTCGGTTTCGAAAAATAACTGAACCCTGAAGGAACAGGAATTTCCATCATCACATGCTCAGATGTCTTGAACACCCGGATATTCACCCGCATTTCAACCGGTTTCCCGGGAGCTGCCTTTATCTGCTCCCTCTGTCCCCCAATAGTGGAACTGATACTGAAATACGTATCGCCGGGAACAGGATTGGTTTCCAGTCTGGACGTGATGATGGTGGCATACGCCATGGGACCTTTATGTGTTATTGTAAGCGAATCGCCGGGTTTGATGCGGTTTTTATACGGATAATCCTTTGTTTCGAGCGTATATCCGTTAATGGTCACCTCTCCCGTAAGTTCACCGCTTTGTTTTTTCTTCAAGGCCTCGCGCGTGCCTATTGAGATCATTTCAGCAAGTGCAAAGGTATGCCTGGGATAATGCGATGAATAGAAGTAGTCGCGCATATAAGGCAGGTAATCCTTGCCGCCTGCATCCCTGCTCAGTATGTCATACGCAACAAGTGTGGTCGACGATTCATCATCATAATACCTCATGGTATGTCCGCCGAAATATATGCCGCCGCCCGGGCTATATCTCACAAGCTGGGTAATATCTGAAAGTTCATATGGCATTTTCAGCTTCTGCAGCAGCGCAACATACAACAGTTTCTGATTATCATCCTCCAGGTCCTTCATGCTGATATGCTTTATCAGCGTGTCGTATTCCATTTTCCTGCCCATATCATGCAGGGCGTTGAGTGCGTAGAGCATTTCTCCGGAAGACATGGTGGCCACGCTTTTTTCCAGGCGCCTGGCTGCCTTTATATATACATTGTTTGAATACCCCGCCAGACGTGCTTCATTTAAAGTCTTCATGACATAAACGCTCAGCCTGTCCTCCCCTGTGCCATAGCCCCACCACGACCAGGTGCCTTCGGAATTTCTCAGCGTATTCAGCCTGCTGATCATTTTTCTGACCATCCTGTCCTCTGTGAATGGCAACCCCAGCGCTGTTTTCAGGGCTTTCTCAGCCAGGAGGGCTCTTAGTTTGGAGGTGGTTTGCTCCACACATCCGTAGCCATAGTTTTTCAGTCCTTCTATCTCTTCCATCAGACGCTCCGTTTCGCTGTTGTGCACCAATATTTTCGCGGCTTTTACGTCCGCCGGTATCCTTATGCCGATCGTGGTATCTGTTTTAAGCAAGACCTGCATGCCACTCGATATCAATATCCCGTTTGGCCTGACAGGAATGTTTCTTTCTTCGCCATCCGTATAGCCGTTATTCATGTCAAAAATAAATGCGCTATTGATGGAATCTATGCCTTTAGGTACATCTACCATAAGGCTGTCTATAAAATAATGGTTGATTATACTGCTCTTTTTTGTCACTTCCTTTCCATTCATTAAAAACCGCATGCTGATCTCCTGTCCTTTTTCAGTGTAGTTCATCACGCGTCCTTTCAGTATGATCCTGTCGCCCTCAGTAAGGAAAAACGGTGCCGCTAGTCCCGCAGACAATGGTTTGTAAGCTCGTGTAACCATGCTGCTCATGCCGCTTTGTCTCCTGCCGTTCATGGCCGGTACCATAGTCTGCCAGGATGTTATGTTGTCCGGGAACGTCACGGTGAAATATGCCATGCCGTCCTTATCCGTTACAAGGTTAGGTACCCAATAGCCATAATCGCGGAATTTATCCCGCAGGCGGTTGGCCTGGGCTACAAGTGCCATGGCTTCCAGTTTTTCAGCCATTCCCCCGGCGTTGATATTTGTATACTCCCTGTTTATATATACATCATCGTTTTCCTTTTCTTCAACCTGGGCCGCTTTCACCCCATCCACCCAGGTAAACGTTTCTGAACGCGCGCCGCGACCAGAGGCTTGAATGGTTACACCATTGGAAGCATTCGAAGTAAAAACGGTAATTTTTTCTCTAACATTCTCTTCAGAAACCACACCGTCATAATATAATCCGTAATCCCTCATCATCATCACCGAATCGCTCATGTCACCGGCGTAATACACCTTGTCTTCATTATGCATCAGGTTGAGTCTCACAACCAATTCCTTACCGGCTTCCAGCATCAGGTTATAAACCACCTGGTAGCGGTAATTTCCCGCGCGGATCTTCAACATGTAATTCCCTGGAGGCAGGTTATTTATCTCAAACCTGCCATCTTCATTAGTGGTGGCTCCCGCTTTAAAATAACCGTCCGCTTCAAGGTAAAGTTGTGTATAGTCTATCGGCGTGCCGAACCTGGCATCAACGGAGACCCCAGATATCTTTGCCTTTCCCGATGTATAGTTTTTCTTTATAATTTCTACTGGTTTTATAACCATTGGTGTATCCAGGAATGGCCTGTAAGGTTTTTTCGTCAGTTCTTCAATGATGCTTTCATACGCATATAATTCCCTGTATGCCATTCTGGAGAAATGTGATGCCTGATTGAACAATACGAAGGTTCCTTCGACTGTCAGATAAAGATCTTTGTAAACGGCCACCGAAGAATCGGTGAATAACAGCAGGTCATACAGGCCTGTCTCATAATACATCAGCTCGTGTCGCTGGTGTGAATTGATAACGGACATTTTCCTGTTGGACGTATTGATCAGCCAGCTGTGCCTGATCTCCTTCTGTTGATGATCCACAAGCGCAATGCGGCCTTGCCTGTAGGATCCCGAATTATGTGGGCTGTATTGCCGCTGAACGGCCTGTGGCCTTTCCCTGCCGGGTGCTTCAGGTTCGGGCATCACAAGCGGTGGCAGGACCCTTGCCGTATCTTCGGGGTCTGTATACCAGTGCTGGCCGAAACTATTCAGGTTGTATAACCGGAAATTCAGGATATTGTTGGAAATAAGGCTATATTCACGCATATCCTGTTTTAATGGTATTTCCTTTATTTCATCTGCAAAAACCAGGTAGGCCTTTCCTCTCTCCATACCAAACTCCTGCTCATACACCGATCCCATTTTCAGGCGCACCCCTTCTTGTTCCAATGGCCCTATGGCGCTGTAACGATCATTGTCGATGCGGATCTGGGGCATCCCTGACATGTAAAACTGCCCCCGCAGGTAATGATTGACTCCGTCCTGTATCACCTGAACGGTATCATGAGGGATTTTGAAATTAATAAACAGCGTATGATCGAGGAACTCCTCTTTCTCATAAGCTTTCAGTTTGCCTGTAAGATACCTGCTTGTATCTTTGACATATTTGACGCTGTCAAGGTTGAAACCAAGTATATATTTTATACTATCTTCCATCAGGAGCTTATTATAGGACAGGATACGGTCAAACGTTCTGATCGTAATATCATGCAAACCGCTCTTGACGGGGAACGAATAGGCGTGATGAGGCACATGATACTGATGATACACAAGCTTGTCATCTACCTTTATATAGACAATGTTCTGCAACGCGCCTTCCTTGTAAACATAAGCCGAAAGTTCCGGATTTTTTGCGCGGATAGGCATTTTTATCGCACGCCTGCCCCCCTTGCTGTAGAATAAGGCGTACACTTCGTTATCCATAAGGTTCAGCCGTTGCAAATGGTATGTCTTTAATGGAAACGAATGATTGAGCCCCGGCATATATGCCATGGGATATACTGTGTTAACAGGATAAACGCCTCTTGTAAGACCCATATAAGGCACATCCGGCATGGGTATATTCTCGAACTGCGTGTTCACGGCATATGCGGTAAGGTTCACGTCACCGACACCGCGGTTATGCTGATCCGTAACCTTCACGGCTACGTCTACCTTTTGTCCGGGATATATATCCCCGGGCTGCCTGATCAGGACATTCAGCCGTGTCTCATACAGGTGAAAGGATTGCACCCTCAGGTTATTTCTCGATTCGCCCCTGTAATTATATGTCCATACCACATGATACGACTGATCTGACATATTGGCCTCCGAAAAACGCACGGATGTTCCGTTGCCTTCATATATCTTCACATTGTGCCGGTAGATTTCGTAATACACATGCAGCCCCACCGGGTTTACAAGCTCTAAATGCACGCTGTCCGCGCTTCGGTTTCCTCTAAAGTATGTAAGAGAGGGATAGCCCGATGGTGCTGTATAGGATAATACAAGGGAATCACCCAGGTAAAGATTGTATGACGTGGCCTGGAGATTTATTTTTTCTGAATAAGGTGTCGTAATGTTTTTTCTGGTTTGTTTTCCTGCGGCATATGTTTCCAGCACCATATCCGATCTGTGCATCCTGGTTTTGTACTTCGCCTGGACAACGAGGCTATCATCGTGATACTGCATCTCATAAGTATAAGCCCTGTTATAATATTGAAACGAACCGTTCATGTCGCGGATGTTATTGTCCTGGTCGCGTACATGCACAATGACATCAAAACTTGCATCGAAATGCCTGAACAGGCTGTCGGGCAAATGGATGACCGTATATCCCGATGGGTCCGCCACACCTTCAAAATGAAAATAGGATTCCCTGAACCATTTGTCCGGTATGAATAATCTGTCGGTAAGATACCTGTGCACCTGTCTAAGCCTCAGATCCATTTCGATATAGGCATCCATAACAGGCAGATTGTTGGCATCCATCACGCCCACTATCACCTGGAGTTCATCCCCGGTAAGGTTGACAGCTTTGGGAACCTTCAAGGAGTATTTATTCGGCTTCAGCTCATAATTCTCTACATAAAACGTATTGGTTTTAACCACCTGGTTCGAAGCATTCTTAAATATCAGCACATATTGCCTGTCCGGCACAAACGTGTCGGGGATCTCGAATTGCCCGAAATATGCACCGGGCGTCTGAGCTTTGATATACCCGAGAAATTTATCTTTCCCGTCAAACCCGCTGAGATACATCTTCAAGCGTTGTCTCATGGCCGTTCCATTATCATTCAACAGGAAAGCTTTGTATTTTAAGGTGTCATAAAATTTAAAACGGGGTTGATTGAACACCATATATCCCGGGGCAATGGTGGTATTGCTGTAATCGGGATGATGCTTTTCCGGTTTCTGTACCGCCACATACTGCGGGTTGACATAGATATAATCCCATGTGCCGTTGTATTCCATCTTTAAAAGCAGAGGGGTTTTGGATCGCGGCAATTCATAGGCGCCCATACCCTTGGCAAACGGGCATATGGTTCCGTCCGGCAGACTCACTTTACCTTCACTGATAATCTGGTTGTCATGGTCCTTTAAAGTGATAAAATTACGGTTATTGAGGCCCCACGCTTCATTCCTGAAAGGTTTCTGATGAAAAAAGGAATAGTTAACCGTGGTCTGTATAACCTTAACGGAATAATACATGCCCCAGGGAAGTTTCTGATAATTGTAGGAACTGTCAGTAATAAAACTGTCAACCTTATGCGTCAGGTAAAATGATGAATCCAGCCTGTACCCCTGGCAAGCTTTTCTCGCCTGGCTTGAATCAAGCCGGAAAATGTAGGTAAACCTGGACTGGAAACTGTTTTCATGTATTTTTTGAGCCTGTAACGGACAGTTGACGAAAAGATAGAAAAGTAT
>CALMKH010000226.1 GCA_937867025.1 uncultured Bacteroidota bacterium
ACATCACCGTCAGGCTTATAATCCTCGATCACCATATCTTTGGGGAATACCAGGTCCTTGGATGATTTTCCTTCCTTGTAGTCTTTGGTGTATTTCTGAAGCATGTATTTTTTTGCCCTCCAATACAGGGAATCGATCGTGCCCCCGTCATACACGTCATTTGTTAACGGGACAAACGGCACTATGCCTGTATAGGTCACCAACTCGGTTATGGTGTCAACAGGAGCGACAAACCTGACATATCTCTTGAATTCAGGCTTTTTTTCGAATTCCGGATCGCCGTAACTGTTCCCGCTTTCGCTGTACATCGTATCATAACCGTAATTTGTGGTGTCAAAGTTCTGGTATTCGCCGTAGGGATTTGTCGTGTCTTGTTGTGCCTGAGCGTTTAAGCAGAATACAGGGAAAATCAATAAAAATAGCCTTCTCATCTTTTGTTCTGGTAAGTAATGGTTACCATAGCAAAATAGGTACCATTTTTTTTATGATGCGCAAATGTAGTAAAAACATTTAAATTTTGAAATGTTTTTATTGACATATCTTACCTTTGCTCCATTATTTTAATTTTATGCGTCTTGTTTACAAGCTTTTGCTACCGGTTTCAGTTATTTTTTTTGCAACATGTTCACATAAACAAATCAAGAAAATGCCTGAGCTCACCATCAGGAACCACTCTTTTTCCAATTACGATTCCATAAACTTAAAGCATATTCACCTGGCGCTGAATGTAGACTTTCAGAAGAAAACACTGAAAGGCAAAGCCGTACTGAATATAGAGAATGTCTCGGGATGTCCTTATCTTATCCTGGACACGAGGCAGCTGGAAATAGACAAAGTAATGCTTGAAGATTCATCAGAAACGGCCTGGAGCCTTGGAAATCAGCTTAGCAAGGAACAATCCTTCCTGGGAAGGCCCCTGGTTATCAGCATAGGCAAGAATACCTCAAAAGTGGCAGTTTATTATGAAACCCAACCTGACGCGGCAGCCCTGATGTGGCTTGCTCCCGAACAGACTCTCGGAGGCAAGCATCCATTCCTTTTCACCCAGAGCCAGGCCATACTGGCACGCACCTGGGTCCCCTGCATGGATGCCCCTGCTGTGAAGTTCACGTATTCTGCGGATATCACATGTGATCCGAAATACCTTCCTCTGATGAGTGCCGAGAATAATTTCAAAAGGAACAGGGAAGGGAAATATCATTTTAATATGCCCCAGCCTGTTCCGAGTTACCTTATGGCGCTGGCGGTCGGTAATATTGAGTTCAGGTCCCTGGGAGACAATTGCGGGGTGTTTGCCGAGCCTGAGATGCTTGACAAGGCTGCGAGGGAATTTTCCGATCTTAAGCGGATGATCGCCGGTGCAAGCGAATTATACGGAGAATATGCCTGGGGAAGGTATGATATACTGGTTCTGCCGCCGAGTTTCCCGTTCGGCGGGATGGAGAATCCGCGGCTCACTTTTGCCACACCAACCATTATTGCCGGAGATAAAAGCCTGGTATCGCTTATCGCCCATGAACTGGCACACAGCTGGAGCGGTAACCTGGTGACCAATCATACCTGGGACGATTTCTGGCTGAATGAAGGCTTTACAGTGTATTTTGAGGAACGTATCATGGAGAAGCTCTATGGAAAAGCGTATTCGGATATGTTGTCGGAGATAAGCCTTGAAGAGCTTCGGTCTACTCTTGAAGATTTAATGAAAACGGCTCCCGGGGATACTAAACTGAAACTGAATCTGAAGGACCGCGATCCCGATGACGGGGTGTCCGATATCGCTTATGTGAAAGGCTGCATGTTCCTGCGCATGCTCGAAAATGCTTATGGACGAAAGCACTGGGATGCATTCCTGAATGGATATTTTAATCATTTCAGGTGGAAGACCGTTACAACGGAACAATTCATTGCCTACCTGGAGGAGCATTTAGTCAGCAAATTTCCCAAAATCAAGGTGAATTACAGGGAATGGATATACGAAATCGATCTGCCCGGGAATTGCCCCCAGATCAACAGCGCAGAGCTCGCCAGAGTTAAAAAAATGGCAGCGGAAGTCAATGCCCGGAAAGATGTAAGCCTGGTAGATACTGCCGGGTTTACGACCCATCACTGGATGCATTTGCTCAGGAACCTTGAGCCTGACTCCATAAAGACCGGTATGAAACAAATGGATTCAACATACCACCTGAGCGCGAGTACCAATGCCGAAATACAGTGCGACTGGTACCTGTTATGCATCAAAAACGGGTATCATGAAGCTGATCCATACATCGAAAAATATCTGGTATCTGTCGGAAGGCGTAAGTTTCTGATACCGCTGTATGAAGAGTTTGCCTCTACACCAGAAGGCCTTAAGAAAGGAAGGAACATCTTCTTCAGGGCCGAGGACGGGTATCATGCCGTATCGAGAAATACTATAAAGAAAATCCTCAGAATGGAATAGTAATTGAATAATAAAAGGCGGTCAGTACCGTTTTAATAATACATGTTCAGTTTTCGATTCATTTTTCTCTGTTTTTTTATCTGCATCACGGGGTCCGGCTTTTCACAGCACAAGTCGGGAACGGTTAAACATGTTTCCCGGGGCACCGGCATAAAAAAGGATACCTTTTCGAATAAAACGTCTGGCCCAGTGGCTCGCCCTGCTGTTACAGCACACATTGATGCCGTATGTTCGAAGTTGTCTGCACTGCTGGAAGCGCAGAAATTTTCAGAGTTTGCGCCGCTCCTCAGGAAATCGCTGCAGCAATTCCCCGGTAATGCCAGGCTGATGGAGCTCAAGAAACAGTTTGTTATAAAGGATTACCAGGCGAATGTGCTGAAACAGCAATACCTTTCAGAAGACAAGTATTTTGAGAAGCAGCCATCTTCACAGTCATGTCATCCGGGCACAGTCAATGCCCTGGGACACAGCATAGTTCTTCAGAGATTGAATTACATACGGCGTCTGGCGGGTTTGTATGATAGTTGTGTATTTGATCCGGAATTGAATAAAAAATGCCAAGCGGCCGCCCATATGATGGATGCCAATAACCATCTTGACCATTCCCCGAAAAGCAATTGGAAGTGTTATTCTAAAGACGGGGCCTCTGCGGCAGGATCCAGCAATCTTTCATTAGGGTATGCTTTTGTAGATGCACTGATGGGGCAAATGACGGACGATGGTTCAGGTAATGCAGCCTGTGGTCATCGCCGGTGGATATTGAATCCTTACAATAATGTGTTTGGTCATGGAAGCACTGCCAACGCGATGACGTTATCCGTGTTCGGTTCCGCAAATCCAAAACTGGTGAAAAAAACGGGATTCTCCGACTCGGGTTTTGTCAGCTGGCCGACTGCCGACTATTTTCCGGCGGATCTCATGCCGGAGCGCTGGAGTTTTTCGTATGCGGATGCAGATTTTTCCCAGGCAAAGGTTACGGTAAGCCTGAACGGCAAACCGCTGAAAGTACGTTTAGAACCGGTTAAAAACGGTTATGGCATGAATACTGTTGTCTGGGTTGTAGACGGGACAGTTCAGGCGGACAAGGTTTATACTGTCAGCATATCCAATGTAAAGATCGTCAAGGGATGGGGTAAAAGAGCCACAACTTCCGTAAGGAACTTTGCATATAAAGTGACACCGCTGACCATAGAATAATCAGGATTTTTTAACGAGGAGGGCCACCGATTCCACGTGATGTGTATGTGGGAACATATCCACCGGTTGTACCTTTTTTACTGTATAAAGATGGCTTAATAAGGCTATGTCGCGGGCTTGGGTCGCGGGGTTACAGCTGACATACACAATCCGTTCCGGCAGCAGCTCCGCTATTTTGGCCACTACGTCCGGATGCATGCCATCCCTTGGAGGATCGGTAATGATGACATCCGGTTTGCCGTGCCGGGCAACAAGGCTGTCATTCAGCACTTCTTTCATGTCGCCCGCATAGAAATGGGCGTTGTCTATATGGTTGTTACGCGCATTCTCCACGGCGTCCCTGATAGCCGCTTCGACATACTCAATACCGGTGACCTGCCTGCATTGCCTGGCTATAAATAAAGCAATTGTTCCTGTGCCGGTATACAGATCATAAACATTCTCATGGCCCTCCAACCCTGCAAATTCGCGTGTTATCCGGTACAGTTCCAGGGCTTGTGCAGCATTTGTCTGGAAAAACGATTGTGGCCTGATCTTAAACACGAGGTCTTCCATTTTTTCATTTAAATAGCCGTTGCCTTTAAGGGTCTTTACTTCCAGGTCGCTCCATGTGTCATTCTTCTTGCCGTTGACCACATAGCACCATTCGGTTACTTCGGGGATCTGCGGAGCCAGGTGTTCGAACATGTCCTTGATGATATGTGTTTCCGGGGAAGAAACCACGAGGACAACCATCCATTCGTTGGCCGCAGTGCATCTCAGCATCAGGTTTCTCAGCCATCCCTTCTGCTCCCTGATATCAAAGAAATCAAGACTGTTTTCGATCGCATACGCCTTAATCGAATCCCTGATCCTGTTGGCGACCGGCGGGGCCAGGTAGCATACTTTCAGATCGAGTACTTTATCGAACATGCCGGGAATATGAAACCCGAGTGCCGGCAGTCCTTTGGGATTATTCTTGTCAAAATGTTCTTCCCAGGCCTTGTTGCTGAAGGTGAATTCGAGCTTGTTGCGGTAATGGTAAATATCCCTGCTTCCCCTGATAGGCAGGAATTCTTCCACTTCCGTTTTGGCTATGCGCTGCATGTCATTTTTAACCTGTTCTTCCTTGAAGGCCAGCTGCGAGTCATATTGTACATGCTGCCATTTGCATCCTCCACAGCGTCCGAAATGAATACATTTTGGTTCCGTGCGGATGGGGGAGGGGCTTATCAACCTCTCCAAAGTGCCTTCGGCGTAAGATTGTTTCTGTTTGACAACCCTTATATCCGCAATATCTCCCGGTGCGGCGAAGGGAACGAATATGACTTTTCCGTCGTGTCTTGTCACGGACTTTCCCTCGGCTGCTGCCGAAGTGATTTCAATGTCCTGTATTAAATAGGGTTTTTGTTTGTTGCGGGACAAAATATTTTCCTGACCTTATTCCTGGATGGTCTTGTTGATGACCGCGTTAAAGTATGTGGTATCCATGTAACCTGAATATGGCTGGATTTTGGAATTGTCGGTAAGACCTTTCCAGATAAATGTCATGGGATAGCCGGGAATTCTGCCGCCTTTATTGAGATATCTCGCCAGCTGGTCAGAGGTCATAGTCTGATCATTGACCGTATGAGTGCCGTTGTTTTCAGGGTTGAACTTGACTGCCACGCAGTATTTTTTCATTTTTTTCACAATACTGGCATTTTCATACGTTTGTTTATCCATGACTTTGCACCAGTAACACCAGTCGGTATAGACATCCACAACCAGGATCTTTTTCTCTTTCTTTGCTTTGGCAAAACCGTCTGTCATATTATACCACACAATGCCGTTGTGTTCAGCTGCATCCGACTTGACGGCTGCCTTTTTAGCCTTCTTTTTTGGAGGTTTTTGCGAGAAGTCGGCCGAACTTATTCCCACAACCAATACCATGGCCAGGGAAATAAAAAGAATTTTGCGTAACATATGGAAGATTTAAATGTATTAGTACAAAGTTACAAAAAAAAGGCCAAAAAAGATTTCTTTCGTCCGGTCAAACGATTTTTCGTCAAAAAATGTATAAGAAAACAGCGGAATATTCGTTATTTTTGTTAAGTAAGATACTATCATGCCTGTTACCGGGAACAAACTGCACGAAAAACTGGATGAATTCATCCGGAAGTACTATCTGAACCGCCTGCTGCAAGGCCTGCTGCTCGGATTAGGGGGATTGCTCGGTTATTTTATTCTTGCGGCGGTGATCGAGTATTTCGGGCATTTCGGTTCGGCTGTCCGCGCAACACTGTTTTACGGCTTTATTCTGTTTACCGTTTTAATCCTGGTGCGCTTCATTGCCTTGCCATTGATGAAATGGATGAAAATAGGCAAAGTGATTTCCTACCATGAGGCGTCGCGACTGATAGGGGATCATTTCCCCGAGATAAGTGATAAGCTTCTGAATACCCTGCAGTTGCAGGATCAGGCCGGGCACCTGGGCAATGAGCTCCTGGTGGCCAGCATTGACCAGAGGATAAGAGCATTAAGCCCGTTCAGGTTTTCTACAGCCATTAATCTCCGGGATTCGGCAAGGAAATATGCAAAATATACGGCTCTCCCGCTGGGAATGTTGCTGTTGCTTTTAATTTTCCAGAGCAATATCATTACCAAGCCGATGGATCGCATACTCAGTTATGACAGGCAGTTTGTCAAGGAGGCGCCGTTCAGGTTCATACTCAGGACTAAAAGTCTTGAAGTGCTTAAGAACAGTGACCTGATGCTGGAAATAGAAACCAGCGGTAAAAACCTTCCGGCAGATGTATTTGTCAACCTGGACAACCATCTTATCAAAATGGAAAAGACCGGTAAGAACAAATTCTCTTATACAATACCGAATCTTACATCCGATCACAAATTATTTTTCACTGACAGGGAATACCAGTCGGTTTCTTATGATGTGAGGGTATTGCCGAATCCTACATTAGTCAATTTCAAGGTGCATCTGACATATCCTGCCTATATCAATAAAAAGTCTGAAACTGTGCAAAACATCGGGGATCTTACATTGCCAGCAGGAACGGAAGTGGAATGGATTTTCAGCACAAAGGATGCCGACAGGATCAGTTTTAATCTCGATGGCAAAATGATTGAGGCGGCCAGGGATGAGAATAATTTCAGTCTCAGGCAACGCATAATCAAAAGTTCCGGATACCACCTTCAGCTGCATAATAAATTTGTAGACCGCAGGGATACCATCAAATATTCCCTGCAGGTAGTTCCCGACAGGTACCCGGGGATTGTGGCGGAACAGAAGCAGGATTCCATCAACCCTTTCATTTATTATTTTTATGGCAAGGCAGATGATGATTACGGCCTTACCCGCTTACAGTTTGTCTACAGGAATGCGACAAAGCAGGATGTGGCGAAGTATCTCCCTGCAAGTATCGGCAAGTCTACCGACGAAATATTCTATTACATGATTGACCTGAAGAGCATTATCAGGGAGGAGGGTGACGAATATGAATATTACTTCGAGGTATGGGATAATGACGCGGTGAACGGCAGGAAATCTTCCAGATCGCAGGTGTTTAAGGTTATTCCCCCCAGCCAGGACGAGATAAGGGCTGATGCAGAGAACAGCAGTAAGTCCATCAAAAACAAGATGCAGGAGGCCCTGAAAGAGATTCAATCTCTTGAGAAGCGGTCGAATGAGCTGAACAAGGAACTGATGGAGAATGATCAGCTTGACTGGCAGCAACAGCAAAAAATAAAGGATTTTGTTGCGGAACAGAAAAAGCTTGAAGCTAAACTCGAACAGCTGAAGCAGGAGAATAAAGCGAGGAACGAGAAGGAAAAACAGCTTGCGAGAGAAGATCAGGAGCTACTGGAGAAACAAAAGGAGATAGAGAAACTGTTTAACGAGATCATGACCCCTGAGATGAAAGAGCTTCTCAAAAAACTGGAGGAGATGATGAAGGCTCAGAATAAAACGGCCATACAGCAGCAACTTGAGAAGATGAAGATGAACAATGAGGATGTGAAGAAGCAGCTTGACCGGACACTTGAACAATTCAAGCAGCTGGAGCTTGAAAAGAATATCAATGAACAGGTGGATGAGTTGAATAAACTGGCTGAAAAGCAGGAAGAGCTCGCAAAAAAGACGCTTGAAAAGTCAGAATCTCAGGAAGAGCTGAAGAAACAGCAGCAGGAGATCAATAAGAAGTTTGAGGAGATTTCACAGGAACTCAAGGAGATCGAAAAGAAGAACCAGGAAATGGAAACTCCGATGGATATCCAGGACACCAAAGGTGAACAGGAAAGTATCAGCAAAGATCTTCAGGAGAGCAGCGAGAGCCTGGAAAAGAAACAAAATAAAAAGGCTGCGGAAAAACAGAACAAAAGCTCGGATGAAATGGAAAAGCTTGCAGAGAAGATGAAAAAATCGCTGGAGGAATCTCAGGAAAAACAACAGGAAGAAGATTATTATACATTAAGACAGATACTCGAAAACCTGATAGAACTGAGCGTACAGCAGGAAGCCCTTATGCAGCAAATGAGGGAAACGCGTACCTACAGTCCGAAGTTTGTAGAGCTTAGTGCCAAGCAGAGAAAGTTGAAAGAAAACGCGAAAATGGTTGAGGACTCCTTGTTGTCATTAAGCAGGCGGCAGGTTCAGATACAAAGTTATGTAAACAGTGAGATTACGAAAATCAACCAGTATATGGATAAATCCATACATCATTTTGCCAAAGTGGAGATTTCAACCGGTGCAGCCCAACAGCAATACGTCATGACGGGCTTGAACAACCTCGCGGTAATGCTGAGCGAATCGCTGAAACAAATGCAGGAAAGCATGAATGAGAAAAAGAGTGAGAAAAAGAATGGTGCGCAATGCAAGAATCCCGGTAAGAAGAGCGGCAAGGGCAAGAATGGCAAACCGAAGATGAGCGGCATGAAACAGATGCAGGACGCCATTAATAAACAGCTTGAAGAGATGAAGCAAGGCAAACAGCAGGGTAAGAATCCAACCAGTGAGCAATTTGCCAAAATAGCCGCTCAGCAGGAAGCTCTCAGGAGAGAAATAGAGCGGCTCGAAAAAATGCTGAAGGAAGAAGGCAAACCCGGTGAGCTTGGCGATCTGGAAAAGACCAAGAAACTTATGGAACAGCAGGAGAAGGATCTGGTAAACAAACAGTTAAATCCCGAGACCATGAAGAGGGTGAAGGAGATAGAGACGAGAATGCTGGAACATGAAAAGGCTGAACGTGAGCAGAAGCAGGATAATGAACGGGAAGCCGAGCAGGCCAAAGAAGTGCAAAACCAGATGCCTCCGGCTATAAAGGCTTATCTTGAAAAGAAAGCCCGTGAAATGGAACTGTTGAGAAGCGTTCCCAACGAACTGGCTCCTTACTATAAGGACAGGGTCAGGGTGTATTTCAAGAAGGTGGGTAATAATTGATATGCCGGCCATCCTTTGTCTTGAAACATCTGCAGCGGTCTGTTCGGTTGCTGTTATTCAAAACGATCTTATACAAAGCGAAACTAGCGTTAAAATACAGGCACATGCAGAAGTCCTGTCTGACCTGATAAAGGTTTGTCTTAAAAAAGCAGATATATCTTTTAGCGAGCTTTCTGCAGTTGCCATAAGTGAGGGACCCGGTTCGTACACGGGATTGCGGATAGGGACCAGTACAGCCAAAGGCATCTGTTTTGGGCTGGAGATACCGCTGATACCGTTAAATACACTTAAGATCATAGCTTCCGCCGTCATTGAACAAACGCCTTCAGAAACGATCTGGCCGATGATTGACGCCCGGCGTATGGAAGTATATCACTGTGTGTTTGACAGGTCGTTACGCGCTCTCACTGAGGTAAAGAGCGGTATTATAACCGATAGGGATTTTACACCATCTATCATAAACAAGGAAACAGTCCTATGCGGGGATGGGGCAGGAAAAGCGGCCGGGATCCTGCAATTGCCGTATCTGAATGTTCATGCGCATGCCGAAGCTATGTGCCAGATGGCAGTTAAAGCGTATACGGCGGGGGAATTTGCTGATCTTGCCTCCTTTGAGCCATTCTACCTTAAGCAGGCTAATATAACCGGCAGTGCGGCCAAATCACAGGATTAAATACTTTGCGGGTGACCTGGCGGTATGTACCGGTGCAGGGTTTAACCGCAAATGCAAAAAAAAAAGCCTTCCTGTTGAGGAAGGCTTTTAAATAAGGTGTTATGGGTTATTGGAGTTTTAATTCAATAGTATTCTTGGTTTCAGTACCTGCGTTGTAGTTGGTAATGATCCTGTCGCGGGAGATACCGAACTTTTCAGTCAGGAACTTAATGATCTCATCCATGCAACGGGTGTTGGCGGCTGCATTATATTTAGAGCTCTTGCCAGCAGGGCCATTCATGATAAGTTTTTTGTCAGGGCACTGTTTCATTTTGTCAACAACCTGGTACAACTGAGCTTTAACTTCTTTTGTCAGGCAGTTGTTGCTGATAGTGATCGGAGCGAACATAACGTTGTCGCAGTTGCAGCAAAGCTTGATTTCAACACCGTTGTGATCAACAAGAGCACCAGGAGAAGAGTTCAGCTCCCTGTCCCTGTGGTCAGGTACATTGTCGCCGTCGCTGTCTATAGCTTTTCCTGTAGCAGGGTCAACAGTGGCACCTTTGTCGGTGAAAGGCTCCTGGTCCTGGCAGTCAGGAACACCGTCCATGTCAGAGTCAACAGCCATACCATTACCGTAAACCATGCATGAGTCAGGGGTATTGTTTTCCTGATCGAAGCAGTTGGAAACATGGTCTTTATCATCATCCACGCCGAGGCAGTCAGTTTTCTTTTTCACATCAGCCATCTGGTCATAGATTGATTCAACAGGGCTTAACCAATCGTAGTGCTGAGGGTTCTTTGAACCGAATTTGTACCCGATGGAAGCACGCAGGAATCCGTATGAGTCAAACCACCTGTTTTGGAATATTGCGGTATTGTAAACGTCAATGTCATCACTTCTCAACCAGGTATGGCGGTATTCCAGACCGAGGTCAAACCTTCTGCTCAGATAGTGTTTGAAACCGATACCAGCGGGAACGATGGTATGCTTGGCTTCGTAGTTATCGGTTACGCTCTGCCCGAGGTTCGGGTTGAGTGTTCCCTGTCCGAAGTAGGAAGTCAGGTAATAGTCACCTGTGAAAAGCCTCTGATCGATAAAGGTAGCTTCTGATTTGAAGCTGGCCTGTCCTATACCTGCGAAGAAGTACATCTGGGTTTTGCGCAAAGGACGCAAGAAGGAAATATTTCCAAGGGTAAAGTGCATCTGCACATTCCAGTCCTGTACACTGCTGGTGAACTTGAAATTATCCTTGAACAGGGTTGGAGACTGGAAGTCCCTCTGGCCCCTGAGTTTGGCGAAGTTATATTCAGCTCTCAGTGCAAAAGTTTGAGAGATGGAATATTTCACAAACGGAGCTATGTCCCAGCCCAGTTGTCTTTTATCAGCATCACCGAAGAAAATTGAACCGCCGGCCATAAGACCCACAGTCCATTTCTTAGCTCTCCTGTCCTGGTAGTAAGACGCTTGCATGTACTGACCGGAATCTGAATTTTTATCAGAAACCCATTTGGTGCGGGCATAAGGATGCCTTTTCCAATGTTTGGTAGTGTCTTGTCCCAATGCCGCTGATAACGTGAAAGCGCATAAGCTGAGGATTGATAGTTTTAATAATTTCATTTTGAAAATGATTTGTTTTCTTTTATTAGTCCGCAAAAATACTGATACAGAGGCTAAAAAACAAAGAGATAAGCTAAAAATAATTTCCGGTCTAAAGTGAATAAGTTGTAACCTATTGATAGATAGACAGTTAGAAATTTATGATTTGTCCCTGTGAAGGCTTGAATTCCAAGGAGTTATAAATCAAGGTTAAAACGTTGTCATATTTTATTAACAGCTCAAGGGTTGACATGTTTCTTTCCTGAACATGATGAAGGTCATAAAAATCTGTCCTGATGCTCTCCAGTTTTTTGAAATCACCATCAAGTTTTTCCTTGCGGTTCCTATGGATATCCGTTTCTGTTGTTTTAAGCAGTTTTTCATAGGCTTTGCCCAGCTCCACCAATTCTTTCAGGTGCTTTGAACCTTCCGTGGCTGCCATATCCTGGATATCTTTCTTCAAAGCGGAAAATTCCGCTATTTTTTCCTGTAATTCCGGAGCATTATGCTCAAGCATGGCCAACAATTGCCTGTCATCCTTAACAGCAAACAACTCTGTCCTTGTTATTCCTTTCTTTTCCAGCCAGTTACGCACTTTGGTCGGCACTATCCAGACACTTGGCCTGAGTACAAGTCTCGGCGGGGATATCCTGTTGTAATCAAAAACCTCTTTTAACTGCAGCCAGTAGTTTACCTCGGCATTACCCCCTATATAACAGATGTTGGGCAAGACGGCTTCCTGGTAAACGGGCCGCAAAACGGCATTGGGACTATAGTTTTCGGGGTGTTGTCCCAGGTCTGAAAGCAGTTGTTCCAAGGTAAAGGAAATCTCTGTTTCATGCACATTATACCAACCGTTTTCAAAGGTTATTCTCGATCGTTTTCCCTCGCTTAAGTAGAACAGGTTGATATCCCTTGCCTTGAGCTGAAGGCTCAGACCCAGGCCCTCCATCCTGCTGCTGAACTCATTGAAACGCGTTATGTTCAGACGTTCAGTCAGCTCCTGCTTCATTTCAGGCAAAAAGATGGTTTTCAATTGTTTATTATCGGCGTTCAGGCATATCAGGCCATATTTTCCGAACAGGAAATGCACAAGTTTCCGGCTTGCTTCCGAAAGGGATGCCGAGCTGTCATATATGGCTTCAATATGTTCAAGTAAAGCGAGGTTCTGAACGCTGAGGCTAAGTTCATTTCTTACAGAATCAATAATATGCCTGACCTCTCTTACATGGAACCGTCCCGTAGCGCCGCCCTGCCTTGTATCCCAGTCGAATGTATGCTGAAAGACTTTTGTAGACCTTATCTCTTCGAAATCATGGTCTTCGGAGGCCAGCCAGTAAACGGGCAAAAAGTGATAATTGGGATGCAGCGACCTGTAATATTCAGCTGCCTTGATGGTGGCTATTATCTTGTAAAAGACAAGGGCCGGACCCAGAAAAAGATGCACCTGCTGGCCTGTTGTAATGGTGAACGTATCCGGCTGCTCCAGGAGGTCAATATTCTTCTTCAGCTCAGGTGAGCTTTCCAGTATTTCGCCGTATTGGGACCTTAAAACGCCGGCAAGGATTTTCCTGTTTTCAGGCCTGAACCCTTTTTTCCCCTCAATAGCCGCGATGTCGGAATAATACGGATGTGATCCCCCGAAAAGACCTTTCAGGCTTTCATCACCGGTAACAAATGCTTTTGTGGCGGATGAAAGCAGGTCGATATCGGCGAGGTCAAATGTCATCTTTAACAGATTTTACCTATCAGGTCGAAAGACTCGGCACCGGTAATCAATACGTCGGCAAAATCACCGAGTCTTACAAAATTACTGCCGGCGTCCACCAGCACCTCGTTATCCACTTCCGGCGAATCGGCTTCTGTACGGCCTATAAAATAATTGCCTTCTTTGCGGTCAAACAGCACTTTAACGGTTTGCCCGATCTTTTCATTGTTCTTTGCCAGGGAGATTTCTTCCTGCAAGGCCATTAATTCTTCGGCGCGCCTTTGTTTTTCTTCCGCAGGAATATCATCCGGCAGCGTATGTGCATGGGTATTTTCTTCGTGTGAGTAGGTGAAAACACCAAGCCTGTCGAATCTGAAATCCTGAATGAACTGTTTAAGCTCCTCAAAGTCTTCCAGCGTTTCACCCGGATGGCCTACGAGCAAGGTTGTGCGGATGGTTATGCCGGGAACCTGTTCCTTAATCGTGTTGAGCAGTTCGTATGTGCGTCGTTTGGTAATGCCCCGGCGCATGGTTTTAAGCATATTGTCCGAAATATGCTGCACCGGAATATCGAGGTATTTGCAGATATTGGGACTTTGAGCCATCACCGGCAATATGTCTTCAGGAAATTGGGACGGATAGGCGTAATGCAGCCTGATCCACTCAAGACCCTTAACTTGGGAAAGGATTTCAAGCAGGTCTTTCAGTTTCCTTGATCCGTAAAGGTCGATGCCATAGTATGTGCTGTCCTGTGCAATCAGCATAATCTCCTTTGTGCCGTTCTTCACCAGGTTCCTGGCTTCTGTTTCTATCTGTTCCAAAGGTTTGCTGACATGTTTGCCCCTCATCAAGGGAATGGCGCAGAACGAGCAGGGTCTGTTGCAGCCTTCGCTTATTTTCAGGTAGGCAAAATGCTGTGGAGTGGTGGTAAGCCTTTCGCCGATCAGCTCGTGTTTGTAATCCGCGCCTAGCGTATTCAGAAGGTTAGGGAGTTCAAGTGTTCCGAAATATGCATCAACCTGAGGTATTTCTTCTTCAAGTTCATCCTTGTAACGGTGGGAAAGGCAGCCTGTAACATAGAGCTTATCAATGCGGCCGGCCTCTTTTTCACCCACATACTGGAGTATGGTATCAATACTTTCCTGTTTGGCGTTGTCAATAAATCCGCATGTATTCACCACGATGATGTTTGCGTCATCTTTAGCGGATTCGTGTGTGGCATCAATATCGTTGCCTTTCAGTTGACTAAGCAGGACCTCGCTGTCCACCAGGTTTTTGCTGCAGCCGAGTGTAACAATATTGATCTTGTTCGGTTTGATCGATTTGGTGCGCATACTTATACTTCAAAAAGCGTGTTCACAAACTCTGACGGATTGAATATCTTGATGTCGTTGATACCTTCTCCCACGCCAATGTATCTTACGGGTATTTTGAACTGGTCGCTGATGCCCAGCACAACTCCGCCTTTGGCGGTGCCGTCCAGCTTGGTCAGTGCCAGGGAACTTACTTCTGTTGCAGCAGTAAACTGCCTGGCCTGTTCAAAAGCATTCTGGCCGGTTGAAGCGTCCAGAACCAGCATGACATCATTAGGGGCATAATCAAGCACTTTGGTCATGACACGCCGTATCTTGGTGAGCTCGTTCATAAGATTGATCTTGTTGTGCAGTCTTCCGGCTGTATCAAGGATCACGATGTCATAACCTTCTTCTTTGGCCTTTTTCACGGAATCGAATGCCACTGCGGAAGGATCCGTATTCATGCCATTGGAATAAAAGTCGCAGCCTACACGTTTACTCCATATTTCAAGCTGATCGACAGCCCCTGCCCGGAATGTGTCACCGGCAGCGAGCAGTACTTTCTTGCCATGTGTCTTGAACTGATTGGCGAGCTTGCCTATAGTTGTGGTTTTACCCACGCCGTTCACGCCCACGACCATCAATACATATGGTTTTGGCATACCCGCCAGATTGAAACTCACTTCCGGGGTTTTTTTATTCTCTGTCAGCAGCAGCGTTATCTCGTCGCGCAGCAGCAGGTGAAGTTCGTTGGAGTTAATGTACTTGTCTTTTTTTACACGCGCTTCCACCCGGTTGATGATACGTATGGTGGTGTCGATTCCCACATCGCTTGATACCAGTATCTCTTCGAGTTCATCAAGAAAGGACGCGTCTATGGTAGACCTTCCGGCGATTGCCTTGCTCAGTTTTCCGAAAAAGGATTCTTTTGTTTTTTCGAGACCCTGAACTTCTTCTTTCGGCTGGCTGCCCTTATCTTTCCTGAAAAAGTCGAATATAGACATGTAATTAATTGGTAATGAATAAAAAAGCCCCCGTTTCCGGAGGCTGACTTTTAAATGTGATTCAAATTATTTGAAATAAGTTTTAGCCTGGTCTCCGCTAATGATCTCCTCTTTAAAGGAATAAGCGCCATTCTTTGATTTTATGGCTTTGAAAACCTTAACGAAGTCTTTGCCTTCTCCTTCTTTCTTCAGTGTTGCTACAACCTTTTTTGCCATGATCTGTTATTATTTAATTTCTTTATGAACGGTTACTTTCTTAAGAAAAGGATTGTATTTCTTCAATTCTATTCTTTCAGTGGTGTTTTTCTTGTTTTTGGTGGTAATATACCTGCTCATGCCAGGAACACTGGTGTTTTTTTGCTCAGTGCATTCCAAAATAACCTGTATGCGATTGCCTTTTTTTGCCATGATTATATGCTTCCTTTCTTAAATACCCTGTTTAATGCCTCAGTAATGCCAATTTTATTGATGGTTCTGATAGCAGATGTTGATACCTTGAGGGTGATCCATTCACCTGTTTCAGGAATAAAGAATCTTTTTTCCTGGAGGTTCGCATAGAACCTGCGCTTGGTCTTGCGGTTACTGTGTGAAACATTGTTTCCAGCCAGCGCTTTTTTTCCTGTAAGATCACAAACTCTTGACATGATTTTTCAAAATTGGGAGTGCAAAGGTAAGGACATAACAGGTAAAATTCAAATTCTTTTTGTTTTTTCTTGCAAAAATAAGGCCTCAAATATGTATCCGAGGCCTTTTTTTCTATAAATCAATTGGTTAAATTAAATTCTCTTTCTTTCTTTTTTTATGGTAGCCGGTATTAAAAAATCAGGGGGTACATCCAGTTTTAATCCAGTCCTTAATCATTTGAAAATCCTTTTCAGCCGGTCTTGGATTGCCGGCCGGAGGCATATCTGACTTTATAAAAAGCCGCTCGTAAAGTACCCCGCTGTCAGCAGCTGCTTTCAGGGTTTGATAGGTTGACAGGTTGGATATGTATGTCACTTTTGCATGACAGGTATTGCAATAACTTTCCATGATCGGTTCTATCTCTTCCTTATAGCCCACGGTCGCGTCATTATTCTTCTGTTGCACTGCGGACGCCACGGATGTTTCTGTCTGCCTGCAGGCGGATGCCGCCATGAGCATGCATGTTATCAATACTATGTACTTCATATTACGGGATAATTATGCTTCCTGAATGGTTATATGCGGCCGAACGGATAGTGTATACGTAGTTTCCTTGTGCGAAATCCGAGGTATTGACAACAAACTCCGAGGTAGCGGAATACCGGTTCTCAAAAACGGTCTGCCCTATGGCATTCGTTATGGTTAAAGTAAATTCCTCAAGTGTCGATGGCAGGATAAAATTACAAAGTCTGTTTGAAGGGTTCGGAAATACCAGCATATCAGTTTCATTGTGCATCCTTCCTGTATGCAGGTTGATATCCTTGTTGCCGTCCTCATTTACAACGGCAATTCCCTTTTCAGTATAGGCCATTAATCGACCGTTCACCATGACTAGGTTCGCAAAGGTTCCATTTTCATAAGGCAAACCGTCAAACGTCCTGAACCAGGTCTTACCTCCGTCTACGGTTTTGAAGAGGGAATTACCGGAACTTGCATATGCCGTGTCATCAGAGATGAATAGTATGCGGTTGACCGGTTCCCAGGATTTGGTCTCCAGTTTCTGAAGCTTTTCGGCAGTCCATGCATGAAGGCCGTATTCCAGGTGGTATATGTCGGTATGCTGGTAGGCCAGTCCGCAACTGGGAACAAAAATGTTAAAGACTATGTAAATATGGTTGCCCCTGACCTGGAAATCGCTCTCGATGACGTGGTACATCTGTAAAAAGAAACTGTCACTGTTGTCTTCCGTTTTATAGTCATCAAAATGGTGTATCAGCTGCCAGTCCCTGCCATCGTTCGCAGAGATGAAAAGCGAGAATTCCTGTGAATTTTCACCGCATAACAGGTACAGATCGTCCCCGGATATTTTGAAATCCTGAACCGACCCTTCAGGCAGATCCGTTAATTCCTGCCAGTGTGCGCCTTCCGTATCCGAGTAAGCAATTGCTTCCAGGGAACAAATGTATATTCTCTGATCCGAGACCAGAAGTTTTGCCTTATAGTCAATTTTCATTTGAAGATCGGTGATCACTTCCGTCCATGAGCTTCCGGTGTCCGTTGTCCTGTGCAATACAAATGATCGTTCATAAGTCACCTTATCCTGAAGGATGGTTAGCACATAACCGTTATCAGCTCCCGAAAAGCAAATAGACTGGCTGACGACATATTTCGACTTTACATCCAGCCCAAGTGAGTCTTTCTGCCAGGTTTTTCCCTGATCGACCGACTTGTATATATAGTTCCTTCCGACGGCAAAGCGAAGGTTTTGATTAACTATGAAGCTGGAGGATGCCTGTAAGCTGTTGTCCTGTAAAGGCATTTTCCACTCGGCGCGCAACTGGCAGAAAATGAGTGTCGCAAATAAAACAATTGAAGTTTTCATGATACATATCTTTTAGTTATACAAAAGTAGATATGATCAATGCAAGCGATACGTCAGAAAAGTTACTTTTTATGGCATTATTTGTACTTTTTACGAAATTCACTGGGACTAAGATCCTCCTGCGACTTAAAAAACCGGCAAAAATAGGATTCGTCATCAAAGTTGAGCCTGTAAGCTATTTCCTTGATGCTGTGATTCGTATTATACAGCAGTTTCTTGGCTTCAAGGTGCAAACGCTGGTGCAGCATCTGCAGGGGAGTGAGGCCTGTCACTTTCTTGATCTTCCTGTTGAAGACTACTTTGCTCAGCTTTGTTTTTTCCAGAAAATCATCAATTGCGGTTTTATCCAGGTAATGCTGTGACAGATAATCGCGGAAGGCACTGACCGTATCATCCGTTTTTTGTGTAAGCACGGTGTTCTTCTTTAAAACAATAATCTTACAAAGGATTGATGCCAGAAGATTGAGGAAATAGGAGCGGTTGGCCTCATTTTTCATCAATTCATTCAACAGTATTTCAAGTTCTGCAAATTCGCTTGTGTTAAAATGGAAAAACCCCGGTTGGCTGTAAAACTCACGGTAATCAATAGAATTGTCAAATTGTTGAAGCTGGGAAAGGTACATGTCGCTGAAAGCTATTGTAAAGCCTTCGGAGTCAGGGCTTCGTTCGGAGAGATGGGTGCTTCCTTTAGACACGAGATGGATGGAGTGATCACGGATAGGCTCCCTGTGGTAATTGATGGTATGCCTGCCGCCGCCTTTGGGAAATACCAGGAGTTCGTAAAAATCGTGCGAATGAACCTCTTCAATGTTGTACATGGAAGGTTCGGACCAATGAATGACCTTGGCCATCACTTCATCGATGCCCATTTCTTTAAAGGAATGTACCGGTACCTGGGTGATCATGGATATAGGAGATATTTGGTCCTCATCTTCTGAAAATTATCCAATCCCGCCTGCCAGCTTTGCTTGATCTCCAAAGCGCTCTGGCCGGCAATGATCTGCTTTCTCAACGCAGCAGTGCCGGCCAGTTTCTCAAAGAAATCGTTAAAAAATGCGGCCTTGTTCTTGCTGAGTTCGTACGAGAGTATAAGCCAGTTGAGATTGATCTGGCTGGATTCCCTGCACAGTTCGGCTCCGTACCATGTCAGGTCAAAGCCGGTACAGGGAATACCCAGGGATTTCGGTTTTTCAGCAACTCCCGGTATACTGACGGGGGTAAATGTCAGGTTGCCCCAATCCATTGCCGGTGAACCGAAACACTGGTATGGCTTACCCGTTCCCTGGCCGATGCTGATGGTAGTGCCTTCAAAAAGTCCCAGGGATGGGTACAGGTAAAAAGAACTTTGAGTCTGCAGGTTAGGGGAAGGCCTGTGAGGCAATATATATTCTGTTGCATGCGTATAATTTTTGCATGGGATCACTTTAAGATCGCATGTAACCTTGTTCCTGAGCCAGCCTTCACCATTGATCATTTGTGCCAGTTCCCCTACAGTACAGCCATGCACAACAGGGATGGGATGCATTCCGACAAAACTTCTGTAAACGGTATCCAGGACAGGGCCGTCGATATAGTGCCCGTTGGGATTGGGACGGTCGAGCACCATAAATGGGATTTTGTTTTCGGCACAGGCTTCCATCACGTAATGCATGGTGCTGATATAAGTATAGAAACGCACGCCGACATCCTGAATGTCGAAAATAACGGTTTGAATATCCTTCAGGTCTTCGGGAGTCGGTTTTTTGTGATTGCCATACAGAGAAACAATTTTTACGCCCGTCTTTTCATCCACGCTGCTGCTGACCAGAGTCCCGGCGCTTGCCTGGCCCCTGAAGCCATGTTCGGGAGCAAAAATGCATTTCACCTTGATGCCAAGTTTTACAAGCGAATCAACAAGATGCGTGTTTTTTATCATGCTTGTATGATTCACCACCAGCGCTATATGTTTGTTTTTTAACAGCGGAACATATGTCTCGGTCTGGAACGCAGCAGGCAATGGTGAAGGGTTAGCCGCTCCATGTAATGTGTAAACGGATGTCAGGAATACAAAAAGAACAGGCAGCCTCATACTGCGAAAGTAGTGAACAAATGCCTCAGTCAAAAATAAAAAAACCTCCTACCACAAGGATAGGAGGTTAAAAATATAAATGAAAATTTGTTAATAATCGAGATCACCGTAGTCCAGCTTTGTTTTTCTCAGGACGAGTACAAGCTTGAGGATCATGATGAAGAAAGGTATATACATCAATGCTTTTGGCAGGTCGAAGTGGTTGAGAATAATAATGGATTTGCGTTTCAACCGTTCCGCAATAAGGTACATGCATGGGATCAACAAGAGGGTAAGCGCCGTGGCGAAGAACAAACCGAATATCATGGTCCAGCTCAACGGACCGAAAAACGCCACGCTGTCACCTCCGAAGAATATATGTGGGTTCAATTCTGAGAACAGGGTCTCGAAATTGATGTTCAGGCCCACCGCAAGCGGGATCAACCCGAGAATAGCCGCAGTGGCGGTAAGTATCACCGGTGTCATACGGGTACGGCCGGCTTCCAGGGTCGACTCGTACAGGCGCATGCCTCTTTCCCGCGAGAATTCGGCAAACTCCACCAGCAGGATACCGTTCCTCACCACTATACCGCCAAGAGCAACAATACCGATACCGGTCATGACGATACTCATATCCATTTTGAACAGGGCCACACCTATCAGTACACCGACAATGCTCAACACGATCTCCGAAAGTATGATGAGCGGTTTACCAAGCGAGTTGAACAGTCCCACCAACACCAGCATCATCAATCCAATAGCAGTAAGCATGGCGTTTCCGAGGAAATTCATGGTTTCTATCTGTTCTTCCTTGTCACCCGCAAACTTTATTTCAACCTGTCCTTTGGGCTGGTATTTGGCCATAGCTTCTTCCACCCTGGCCACCACTTCGTTCGGGTTATAACCTTCTTTTACGTCGGATGAAAGAGTGATAACGCGTTTGTTGTTCTTGCGTTTGATGCCGGCATATGTATAGTCGTACCTTACATTGCAAACAGCTGAAATTGGCACGCTCCTTACCGCTCCTCCCATATTCATGTCACGATACGTGATCTTGAGATTTCGTATGGTTTCAATGTCGTAACGCTGATCGGCCTGGTAACGCAGCTGGATAGGGTATTCATCATCCACATCCCTGAACTTGGCAGCTTCCACGCCATACACAGCCCCACGGATCTCCATCGCCACCTGGGCTGTCGACAATCCCTCGTTCAGAGCCCTTTCCCTGTCTATGTCGAACACGATCTCAGGCTTGTTACTTACAAAGTCCGATTTTAATCCCGACACGCCGTCGATTTTTTTATTGATAAGGAATTTTTTGAGTTCATCGGCATTATAGACAAGCTCGTCAAAATCTTCGCCTATGATCTCAAGACTGATTGGCTTGGGGGTTGGAGGGCCGCTCTGCTCTTTATTGACCACAATATCGGCGGCAGGTATATTCCAGTCGATAGTCTGTAGCTCCTTGAGGTATTTGCTTGTTGATTCCCCATTGCGGTTTTTGAATTCAACAAAGGCAATAGCTATTTTTCCCCTGTTGGGATAAGAATTCTGGTCGCCGTCTGCAGGATCTGTCACGCCGATGGTGACATTGGTGATCATTGATTCTATGATCTTGTTGTTCTTGCCAATGACACCGTACACTTTTGCTTCCACTTTACGCATAATGCTGTCAGTTATGGACGGGTCGGTACCTTCGGGCAGTTTAACGTAAACGTAAATGTTATTGGGGTCGCCATCCGGGAAGAATACTACCTGGGGACTCCTTATGGCAAAGAACACGATCGAGAAAATAAACAGCAGGAACACATAAAGTACGGGCCTCCATGGTTTGCGCAGGCACCAGTCGAGCAATCGCGTGTACCGCCTTACAAAACCCGGCCATATTTTAAATTGCCACCAGTGAATCACCTTGTATAACCACAGCCTGTTCAATACCATAAAAAATGCAAGGAATACAATGAAGTTGCCAATGCCGGGACTACCGCTCATGTAAGCGATAAGTGCCACAACTGCATATAACAACAGCCTCAGGCGGGCTTTCTTGGTAAGTTTTCCGTATTCTTTCGCTTCTTCTGCATGGGGCTTCATAAAATCCACCGCGAATACGGGGTTGATGATATAGGCCACAAACAAGGATGCCAGCAATGAAATAATGAGTGTAACCGGCAGGAAGTACATGAATTTACCGATGATGCCTCCCCAGAAAGCAAGAGGGATAAAAGGAGCCAGGGTAGTAATGGTACCCGAAAGTACGGGCATGAATACTTCTCCGACCGCCATTTTTGCGGCTGTCTTGATATCCCGTTTTCCGTCTTCAAATAACCTGTGCGTATTTTCAATCACCACGATGGCGTCATCCACGACTATCCCCAAAGCGAGAATAAATGAAAACAATACGATCATGTTGAATGAGAAACCGATGCTCGGCATCACCAGGAAGGCGATGAACATCGACAGGGGCACCGAAGCCGCCACAAACAGGGCATTGTTAACACCCATGAAGAAGAGCAGTACAAGGGTAACGAGAATAAAACCAATGATAATAGTGTTGATCAGGTCATGAAGCATCACCTTTGTCTGATTGCTCTGATCGCCGCTGATGCTTATATCCAGACCTTTAGGAAACTCATTGGCTTCCATGTCCTTGATAATTTCCTTGATCTTGTCGGAAGCGATGATAAGGTTTTCGCCGGAACGCTTGATAACGTTCAGTGTGATGACATTCTTGCCATTGCTGCTCGAATAGCTTTCCTGCTCCTTATAGCTGTCGGATACCACGGCAATATCATCAATATATGCTTTAGCTCCTGAGGCTGAAGTGACAATGATCCTTCCTATTTCGGCCGGGTCCTTGAATTCTTCATCAATGCTGAGCGTGGGGTTCATGCCGTCCAGATCAATGATACCTCCGGTCATGGAAATGTTTTCCGAAGCAATAGCCCTCTGGATGTCATTAAGGGTCAGTTGCGCTGCCTGCAATTTGTAAGCATCGATATTCACCTGTATTTCACGGTCCAGGGCGCCAACGATCTTAACGTCGTTCAGCTCCTTCATTCCTTCGAGGCGGTCTTCAAGATCCTCGGCATATTTCTTTAGCTCCATGAGATCAAAGTTGCCCGAAAGGTTGATATACATGATGGGAAATTCCGAGAACGCAATCTCATTGACCATCGGCTCTTTTGTAAGGGTATTGGGCAGGTCGCCGCGCGCTTCATCGACAGCATCCCTCACTTTTTGTTTGGCCGCTTCCACCTTTACATCGGTGTTAAATTCAGCTACTATCACTGAAACATCCTGCAAGGATGTGCTGGTGAATTTTTTTATGCCGGATATGGCCTTAAGGCGTTTTTCAATAGGTTTGGTAATGGTATTCTCCATATTTGTAGGAGAGTTGCCGCCATTCACCGTGGTTATAATAAACGTAGGGACTGTAATATCGGGAAAATTCTCCTTCGGAAGCGCATTATAGGCCATTATACCTGCAAGGCTTATGAAGATGGTAATCAGATAGATAGTCATCTTGTTGTCTATTGCCCAACTCGACGGCTTGAATTCTTTTATTTTATCTAACATGTTAAGGTCGTTAAAATTGAAATGATTGGTGGATTTTAGCCGCTATTTTTTTAAGATGATCCTGTCGCCTTCATTGGCCAGGTCGTAACCTTCAGTAATAAGTTGATCGCCTTCCTTCAGTCCGGAGGATATTTCAGCCTGACCACTGTATTCCCTGCTGATAGTGACAGGTTTCTTGACAGCTTGGCCGTTTTCCGCAACAAGTACATATGTTTCCTTTGTGCCTCTCTGAATGAATTTGACAGGTATCACTACCTGAGGTTTGGCGGACTGGTAATCATTGATTTTCATTTTGGCAACCATGTTGGGATGAAAATTCCTGTTGTTTCCCAGCAGCACTTCAACGGTGAAGGTCCTCGTAAGCGGATTAATGGCCCTGGAAGAATAATTTATCCTGCTTTGAACAGAATCCTGAATATCCGGGAATAATATCAGAACCTCATTGCCGGTGCGCACTCTCTGGGCATAGCTTTCAGCCACATCGGCCTTTACTTTCAGGTTGGAAAAGTTCACCACATTGATAGCCGGCATGCCAGGCATTACCTGCTGGCCGATCTTGATATTCACCGCATCCACAGTTCCATTGATAGGGGAGATGATCTTGCTCATCCTTACCTGTTCCTGCAGTGTTCCCATTTTCTTCTCGAGGCTTTCCATTGTAGTTTTAGCCTGCAGGTACTGCATTTCGGTTCCAACTTTCTGCTTCCACAGGTTCTCCTGCTTTTTGTACATAATCCTTGCCAGGTCGAGATTGGTCTGAAGGTCGGATATCTGCTGATGTATGGCACTGGCATCAGTTTCAGCCAGTACCTGTCCTTTACTCACCTCCTGTCCCACTTTCACATGGATTCTTGTGATCATCCCTGGCATCTGGGTTGATAATGCCACATTCTCGTCGGCATCTACACGGCCCTGTATTTCTATGTAGGTTTTAAATGTGCGCAGGCTTATGGGCGTAACCGCTACCTCCAGGTCCTTGTCTTTTTTGGCGCTGGTGTCAAGCCTTGCTATTTGAGCTACCAGGGAGTCAATCTGTATATCGATCTTTTTTTGCTCGGCCTTTAATGCTTCAAGCTTCTTCTTCTTTTCGGCAAGAGAACTGGTATCGGCGTTTCCGCACGCAGATATAAGAATGGCAGAAATGACAGTGATGATAAGGTTTTTTCGCATGTTCATGATTTGTTTTGACGTTATAAAGGAATCTGTTTTTTTAATATTATATTTTAAGAGTCTGCCCCAATGCTATCTGGTAATCGAGCTTGGCAACAAGCAGGTCATACAAGGCATTGAAATAGTTGGTCTGGGTCGTTTTAAGGTCTTGGTTGGCTGTGATAAGCTCGAGGTTGCTGCCTACACCTTCGTTGTATTTAATGGTTGTGACGTTCAGTATCCTCGTGGCCAGGTCGAGATTTGATTTCTGCTGTTCCACATAATCGAAAGCACGCAGGTATCTCAGGCGTGATTGCATCACTTCAAGCCTCATCGCATTTTCAGCCTGAGCAATGCTGTTTTCGGTTTTGATCTGTTCGATTTTCGCCTGCTGTATCTTGGCATCATTGGCGAAGCCTGAGAAAATCGGAACGTTAAGCTGCAATGCCACGAATGAATTGCTGTACCATGTGCTGTAGTCGACCGTTTCCCCGAAATTGCTCTGCTGATACGTATAAGCAGCGGCCAGGTTAGGGTATTTGCCATATTGGTAACGCTTAACGCTATATTTATTCAATACCAGTTGCTGCTGCAATATCTGGTAATCAGTCCTGCCTGAAAAACTGATTTCCGCAGAGGTGTCGGCCACCATAAATTTGGAATTGATATCGCTGATGTTGTCGGTGAGCCTGATTGGCTTGTCCTGTGCGAGTCCCATCTTAACCTTGAGCAAACCAAGTACAATGGTATACTGATCAAGAAGTTGTTGCCTGCTGATTTCCAGGTTATTGATCTGCAACTGCATCCTGTCGACATCAAGTGACTCTGTAAACCCTTCCCTGTTAAGGGCTTTGATATTTGTAAGCGTTTTGTTCAGGGTGCTGTAACTGGTATCGACAAGGCTAATGTTTTCCTTAGTGATCAAGGCCAGGAAATACGTTTTCGCCACGTCTATCTTAATATCGGCTTCAGTCTTTGCGGCGACCCTTTTCGCCAGGTCGGTGTATTGTTTGGCTGCCTTCAATCCCAGAAAATAAGTACCGTCCAGCATCAGCCAGGTAGCATTCAGGGTAGCCTGGGTGGTATATTTGTTTCCGACCCTGATAGGAGTGGCCACCCCATTGATAGGAAATACGAAAACAGGTTTCTGCAAGGCGTCCTGGAAAGCCACTTGTCCCCTGAGCTGGGGAATGCCTATTGCCTTCACTTCTTTCACCGTCTGATCGGCTATGGCGATATCCGCATAGGCGTTCTTCATCTGGGTATTATTGGCGACCGCATAATCCAGCGCCTCGAGTATGGAGAAAGACATGGTATCGTTTTGAGCCCACGACCGGGAGGCGAAAACCAGGAAAATGAATGATAAGATAAGCTTATATGTATTCATGGAGATATTTGAGATAGTTTTTTTATGGATGTGGATCATATATTAGGTTGAAAATCGATGGTCATATTCTGTCTGATATAGTCGAGCCCTTCCGGTGTGCAGATAGCCCACAGGTGGTAATGCACCAGGTAAGCGTATTTCTCCTTGAACGGCACGCTGTTGAGAAGCCCTACTTCACTGCTGAGGCAATGCTCGATGGAAGCCATATAAAAACCGGTGGTCAGTTCGATGTTGATATCCTTTTTATACAGATTCTGGGCTATTCCAAGTTTCAGATTTTCTATCACCTGGTTCTGCATCTGCGTTTCGCGGTGACCGGTAAAAATTTTGAAACTTTCCGGGTGGAATTTCTTGAGGTCGAACAAAAGGCCCGGATTAAGCTCCTTGTGCATATTGATCATCATCTCTGCAATCTTCAATATCTGTTTTATGGCGTGTCCTTCCGACATGCAAACATTCAAACAGATGCTGTCCATCGACTGCAGGTGCAGCAAAATGGTTTTTTTCACCAGATCATCCTTGTCCGTTACATATTGATAGAGGGTTTTTTTAGACATGCTCAACTCCCTCGCGACATCATCCATGGTAATACTTTTGATGCCGTACCGCAAAAACATTTTCTCTGTGGTGTTGCAAATTTTATCTATCATTTTAAAAACGGCTGCGAAATAACAAAATAAACTTTGGAAACAAAAATAATCTACAAAGTTTCCTGCTGAAATGGATAAAAAGGCGGTTTTAACGGATAAAATGAGGGTTTAATATATCTAAATTGTTAATTATTAATTATTTTAGTAATATGAACAAAAGCTGACATTTAAAAGAATTGTTTGTTTGGGAATATTGCCCATTTTACTTTATAATTGCCCGGACAATATTTATTTATCAATTATCATGGGCCTGTCAATGACGCAAAAGATCAATGTCTATGCAAAGAGCACATTCAGTGAATTGCAAAGCAACATTGAGCTAAACGAATACTTCTTTACGTATCATATCATGATAGAGAACCAGAGCAATGACACTGTTCAGCTGTTGTCACGCAGGTGGCAGATCATTGACAGCAACGGGGAAAACAGGTTTGTCGAAGGCGAGGGTGTTGTGGGGGAGCAGCCCATCATTGAGGCCGACCAGCAATATGAATATTATTCAGGTTGCCTTTTAAAGACCGGCTTCGGTAAAATGCGCGGTTCCTATATTTTCCAGCGCGTGGAGGATAAATTCCAGTTCGAGGTGGAAGTGCCCGAGTTTCACATGGTGCTTCCATGGGTTCTGAATTAATACCCGGGCGCAGGTTTCAAAAGTATTAATGTTTTTTCCATTGACCGGGAATCCGGGTCTTTTTTCCTTGATCCGGCGCCATTTTCTCATACATTATAGCATTATTCTTCGGGAAACGCCAGCAATCCGCCGGTATGTATTAACAGCACCCGGTCATCATGCCTGAAAAATTCCTTCCTGTAAAGGTCGATAGCGGCCAGCATCATTTTACCCGTATAGACAGGATCCAGCCTTATGCCCGTTTCCACAAAGAAATCTTTGATAAAGCCTAAAAGTTCTCCATCCATGCTGGCGTAACGCCCTCTGTGGTAATGATGCTCGATCTGCCAGAAATTTTGCGGATATTTTGCCAATCTCCTGTCGAGTTCTTTATTGCCTTTGAGGGCACTGATGCCAATGACCTTTGTGTCCATGCCACGTTCGATCACCCCTTTTACAAGACCTTGCACAGTGGTTCCGGTACCAGCCGCCAGCACAATATAGTCATAGGTGTTGCCAGGCTCATCCAGGATCTCGCCGCAGCCTTTCAGGGCCAGCTCATGGTCACCCCCTTCATTCAGGAATACGGCGCCCGGATTAAGCAGCCTGAAGTCGTGAAAAAGTTTTAGTTTGTCCCGGTAATCGGTCCTGCTGACATGCTGCAATGTCATATGGTTATCAAGACATATCCTTTCATAGAGGTTAAGTTCCCTTGCTTCATCGCCCCGCACAAATCCATGTGCTTTAATATGGAAATAATTTGCAGCATATGCGGTGGCCACCAGGTGATTGCTGTAGGCTCCTCCGAAAGTCACTAAAACCGGATCCTCAAGTTTTTTCAGCTCCTGGATGACATATTTGAGTTTGCGCCATTTATTGCCCGATACGACCGGGTGAATGAGGTCATCGCGCAATATGTCTATATTCGGGTTAAAGTCGAAAAAGGAACAAGTAAGTCTTTCAATATGACTGGGCTGGAATGGTGTCAAAAACACCGCAAAATAAAGGAAAATTCAGTTCTGTCGGTGTTCAGGGATATCCGGCAGGCTTGAAATCTTCAAACATGCTCTTGAAACCGGGGTTGAACTGCAGGATAAATCCAGGACAATTTCCTAAATTTGTGCAAGTTTACAGTCAGCATGATCATTTATAATGTCACTTGCAATATACCTGAAAGTATTGAAGAGGAATGGGTGCACTGGATGAAGCATGAGCATATTCCCCAGGTAATAGCTACAGAAAAGTTCACGGGTTTCAGGATGCTGAAGCTCCTGACGGTTGTCGCCGATAATGAAGGCGTCAATTATGCCATCCAGTATTACTGCAACTCATTGGAGGACTATAATGATTATGCGGAGAATTATGCCCCCGCACTGAAAGCACAGACCTTTGAAAAGTACGGGGAGCAGGTGCTGGCGTTCCGTACATTGCTGGAAGAGGTGTAAGCTGGCTCGCCCGCCATTCACCATTTTTCTGAAATTTTTCTTGTCAATCCTTTTCACCGGGTATTGGGAGACCTCTGAAACGTAAAGGTTCAAGGGGAGAATATTTTTGATGAACGTGGAATGAAACGTAAATTTTTATGATTTCATCGACACAATTGGGCCAGATATTAAAAGGAAGTCATCGATTTGAATTTTTTAAGAATTAAACGGATATGTTTGCGGACAGAGGAACTGATTTTTAACCTCGGACTGACGTGACATTACACAGATATACATATGATAAAGCATGTTTTACCAGGGATTTTATGCATCCTGGCAGGTTGTTCACAAAAACAGGAACCTAAAGACGCATATGAAAGTTTAAAGAACGGAAAATGGGTTTTAAGCGGCTGTATTGTCAAGCCGCTGGTCAATGGCAAGGACAGCAATGTGTTTGAGATGTACCCCGTGTGCATGAAGGATGATACCCTTGCTTTCAGGGAAGACGGCAAACTTGTGCGCCACAATGCGTTCACAGGATGTCAGCCGGAAGAAAAAACAGAAGTATACTCCTTATGGAAAGAAAAAGACAAGAACTCTTTTTATATCGATTCCACGTTAAACACCATCAGAAGTATCTCTGATCAACAGGTTGTGCTTGAAAGCAGCCAGAAAATCCATTCGGTCACATATTCGTTCATTGCCACTTATAGCAACAGGGCAAAATAATAATCACCATTCCTGGACAATAATCAGATTTTTAATATGAAAAAGCGCATGTTATTTGTTTACCTCTTAATTCTGGCATCATGCACAGAAAAAGACTCTGGTACACTGCCGTTTGGCGTCAATTTTCACCCGGTAAGCAATTACCAGATATTGAAAAATGGCAAGTGGGTGATGTCAGCGAGTACAGTCGATCCGCCGGTTAATGGAGGCAAATCAGATCTCCTTGCTGATCTTCCGGTGTGTTATAAGGATGACACAATGATGTTTTACAAGTATGACAAGCTTGTCGTTCATAACGGTATTGACAGGTGTACTGTCACAGAGCCGGAGGAACAATATTCCCTGTGGTATATGAGGGGCGATGATTCCGTGAATATCAATTCTGAATGGCACCGGATCAAACATATTACCAGTAAGGAATTGATCATGGAGAAGCGTCAGACTATCAATGCCACCGACCATATCTTCACTGTTACATATGTCAACAGGGAGGAATAGAACAAATTAGTGCAGCAGCACATCAGAAATTTCTATTCTCATAAAAAGTCATGGGGGCATTGCCCCCGTTCTTTTTTCAGGCGGATGATTCCTGGATGATCATGCCGCATACAGACCTGACGGGCTTTTCCTTACAGGTTTTCCATAATATATTCCGTGATCTTTTGCATAAGATGAACACGGTCTTTGCCTAATACATTGTGCTTGTGCCCGGGGTAAATGAAATAATCCAGGTAAGTGTTGTTCATATCCACCATTTTTTTGCAATACAACATGCTGTGCTGCCATAAAACCACATCATCATCAACACCGTGTATCATGAGTAGCTTATCCTGGAGGTTGCCTGCATAATTCAGCAGGTTGGCTTCCTTGTAGCCTTCAGGATTTTCCTGCGGAGTATCCATGTAACGCTCTGTATACATGATCTCGTAAAGCCCCCAGTCGATCACCGGTCCGCCCGCCACACCCACCTTAAAAACGCCCGGCTGGCGGGTCATAAGGGAGGTCGTCATAAATCCTCCGAAGCTCCAGCCATGCACCGCGATACGGTTGGCATCGACGTATGCAAGCTGTTTCAGGTAACTGACACCCGCCATCTGGTCTTCCATTTCAATTGTGCCAAGCCTCCTGTGCGTGATACTTTCAAAGGCATGCCCGCGGTTGGACGAGCCCCTGTTGTCGAGCGTGAACACAATATAGCCTTTCTGGGCCATAAGCTGCATCCACAGATTGCTTCCTGCCATCCATGTGTTGTTCACTAACTGGACATGTGGTCCGCCATACAGGTACACCACAACCGGATATTTTTTCTTTTCATCAAAATCCGGTGGGGTGATCATACGGCAATACAATACAGTGCCTTCATTGACAATAGGGAATATTTTTGTTTCGCCCAGGTTGTATTCGGCAACCGGGTCCGGGGCATTCATAAGCACCTGCAGCTGTTCACCGCGTATGGTATTGAGCGTTATTTTCCGTGGAACGCTTGTACTGGTAAGGACATTCAGGAAATGGTTATACTGTGAATTGAAAACCGCTGCATTGGTGCCTTGTTCCAGGGTCAGTTTCCGGATCTCGGATGTGCTGATATTGACACTGTATACATGCCTTTCAACTGGGCTTTCACGCGTGGCCTCAAAATAGGCAAACTCACCCCTGGAATCGATGCCGATAAGGTTGGTGACCATCCATTTGCCGCTGGTCAGCTGGCTGATCATCTTTCCGTTTGTATTATAAAGATACAAATGGTTAAAGCCGTCTTTTTCGCTTTGCCAGATAAATTTGTTGGTTTCGTTGGGCAGGAACATCATGCCATGCTGGGGCTCGATATATTTTTCATCCCTTTCCTCGAACACCACTATATCGAGAATGCCATGCTCTGCATGGTACCTGTTGATGAAACACTGGTTCTGTCCCCGGTTGACAATGGCGATATACACATAATCCTCTTCAGGGCTCCATGTTATATTGGTCAGATACTGTTCTTTCGGTTCCCCTGTTTCAAGGTATGTCACTTTCTGTGTCTGCAGGTCATAGACACCAACAGTGACATGATGGCTTTTGGCGCCTGCTATAGGGTATTTTATCTGGTATGTCTGTGCCGGCATCTTGCTGATATCATAAATGCTGTAATCGGTCACCATAGTTTCATCCATCCTGTAAAAGGCGAGTTTATTGCCTTTGGGGCTCCAGAAAAGTCCTTTCGTGATGCCAAACTCGTTCCGGTGCACACTCTGGCCGTAGACAATACCTTTTCCACCATCGCGTGTTATTTGCCTGACTCCATCCTGGGTGGCGACATATATATTGTTGTTTTCGACATAGGCGATATGTCCTTTGTTGGGCTCGTATTCCTGGTTGGTGGCTTTTGATGACAGGGGTAATATCAGCCTGAAAGCCCGGGCGGGTATATTGAAGTTAAGATACTGCGTATCCTTAAAAATTCTGATATTGTCGTTATCCATCCATTCAATCAACGGAAACGCTTTGATGCTCATTTTGGGGTTATAGGTCTGAATGGCGGTGTTAAGAACCTCGGAACTGATACTGCTGTCGGTTTTGCCGGTTTCAATGTCCACAATGTGAAGCCGTGCGGGGGTGCCGGTTTTGACAAAAGCGTATTTTGTTCCGCCGGGTAGCCACTGGAGCTGAGGCAGGGTTTGCGGCCTGAGCGATTTTTTGGTCTCCTGCTGGGTGCTCATGATGGCTTCTTCCATGGTTAGCATCCGGGAACCTTGCGGGTATATGTTCTGGATACAAATGAGGACTGCAGCGAGGCAGAAAGAGTTGATATTTTTTGAAAACATTGTAAGCTGGTAT
Source organism: uncultured Bacteroidota bacterium (assembly GCA_937867025.1). GTDB lineage: Bacteria > Bacteroidota > Bacteroidia > NS11-12g > UBA955 > JABMMZ01. The sequence continues at coordinate 32,205 of CALMKH010000226.1, forward strand.
ATGTTGGGGGGCAAATTTGCCTAAAAAATCGGTAGTTTGCTAAAAAATTTGACGGTTCGAGCCGGCTATCGATAGAATTTACCAGATATGTTGGCAGTTTTCACTTATTTTGATTTGTTTTGTAGCCTAATTTCAAGAACATGACTGAGACACAGGATTTAAGACAGAGAATAGAACGTGCGTGGGATAACAGGGAATTGTTAAAAGATGCCGATACGCAGAAAGCGGTTTTCAGCCTTGTGGAGGCTCTTGACAAGGGCCATGTGAGGGTAGCCGAACCTGCAGAGAGCGAGCCTAACGGATGGAGGGTGAATGAGTGGGTTAAGAAAGGAGTGATATTGTATTTTCCTTTAACCCAGAACAAGACCGAACATGCGGGAGTGTATGAGTTTCACGATAAAATCCCCCTGAAGAGTGATTTTGCCGGACAGGGAGTCAGGGCTGTCATGGGTTCTGTAGTTCGATACGGCGCTTTTGTCAATAAAGGAGTGATTATCATGCCGGGTTTTGTAAACATAGGTGCGTATGTCGACAGCGGCACCATGGTGGATGCATGGGCTACGGTTGGCAGTTGTGCGCAGATCGGCAGGAATGTGCATCTCAGCGGAGGAGTGGGTATAGGAGGCGTGCTGGAACCTGTTCAGGCGGCCCCGGTCATTATTGAGGACGATTGTTTTATAGGTTCGCGCTGCATTGTTGTTGAAGGTGCGCATATTGGCCGCGAGGCCGTGCTGGGAGCCGGCGTCACAATTACCGGATCTACAAAGATCATAGATGTTACGGGCCCCGAACCTGTTACATACAAAGGACATGTGCCTGCCCGGAGTGTGGTGATCCCGGGAAGTTATGAAAAGGAATTTCCGGCAGGTAAATATCATGTCCCCTGCGCCATGATCATAGGTAAGAGAAAGCCAAGCACAGATCTCAAGACATCACTGAACGACGCTCTGCGTGAACATCATGTGGCGGTTTAAACACTAACCGGCATGAATATTGGTTTTGATGCAAAAAGGTATTTTCATAACATGACTGGTTTGGGCAATTACAGTCGCGATCTTGTCAATACGCTTTGCAAACAGTTTCCAGACAATAAATATTTTCTTTTTGACAAAAACCCGACAACGCTTGATTTGCCGGGAAATACAATTGCTGTAGTGCCTGTCGGCAACCGCATGTTATGGCGGACCACAGGCATGCTGAAAGACGTCAGGCGCTTCAGGCTGGATGTGTTTCACGGGTTGAGCAATGGCCTTCCATGGGGCCGGTGGCCATCATCGGTGAAAAAGGTGGTAACCATACATGATGTGATCTTTAATGTGTTTCCTGAGCAGTATTCGCCGATTGACAGGATGATTTACACACGGAAGACCACTCATGCGGTAAAGACGGCTGATATAATAGTAGCAACAAGCCAGGCTACAGTTGCCGATCTTGTCAGGCATTATAAGGTCGATCCCTCAAAAATAAAAGTGGTTTACCAAACCTGTGGTGTGGGGCACTGGCAGGATTACAGCCGCAGTGCGGTGGAAGAATTCAGAAGGAGGCGGCAGCTCGGGGAAAATTTCATATTGTATGTGAGCAGTTTTGAGACACGGAAAAACCATATGGCTTTGCTGAAGGCATTCGATATGCTGAATGACAGGAATGCCACGCTCGTGCTGGCAGGAAGGGAACGTGAGACCTATGCCGGCTGTGTAAAGTTTGTACGGGAAAAGGACCTGGGAAAACGCATCAAGTTCCTGACCGATATTTCCAACGCCGAGCTCCCACTGTTGTACCGGAGCGCCCAATCGTTCGTATATCCGAGCATGGTGGAAGGGTTTGGCATACCGCTTATTGAGGCAGCTTGCGCCGGTTTGCCCATGGCAACCAGCGACATTCCTGTTTTCAGGGAAATAGCGCCTGAAGGTACCTTGTTCTTCAGGGATTCAGATGTTGCAAATATGGCAGGTGTTCTCAATGAGCTGATGAAGAAAAGCACTCAATCTTATGCCGGTCACCTGGCAAAATTTACACCTTCTCATGCGGCTTCTGAGATGATGCAAATCTATAAAGATCAATAATTCAGGCCGTTTGTAAAAGTCCTTACTTTTATTCTCGCAAAAACAATGTATATTTGGCACAAAGATTGAGTTAAACAACAAGCATTTATGAAAAACTTAAGGACAATTTACGCTATGTTGCTGGTCTGTGCATTTTGCATAGGGAACGCATATATTCAGGCGCAACCAAAACCAAAAACAACACCTGCCAAAAGCAAAACCGGCACAGGAACCGGCAGTAAAACCAAAACCGGCACACCTGCAAAAAAGCCGGCAACCAAGCCAGCCGCAAAAACACCAGCAAATAATACAATGAATAATCTTGGAGATGGCCTTTATGCCAAAATGACAATCACCAAAGGAACTGTAATCATTAAACTATTCCCGGAAAAGGCCCCGCTGACCGTATGTAATTTTGTTGGCCTGGCCGAAGGAAAAATAAAAAACACAGCAAAAGCCGAAGGAGTGCCTTACTTCGATAACCTGAAATTTCACCGCGTGATCAGCAAGGCAAACGGTGACGGGCAGGATTTTATGATACAGGGCGGAGATCCATTAGGTAATGGCACCGGTGGCCCCGGTTATAATTTCGAGGATGAATTTGATCCTTCGCTCAGGCATGATGCTCCAGGATATCTATCCATGGCCAACTCAGGTCCGGGCACCAACGGCAGCCAGTTCTTCATAACCATTGTTCCGACATCCTGGCTGGATGATAAGCATACTATTTTCGGAAAGGTGGTGCAAGGTCAGGAGATAGTCAACGCCACTACTCAGGGCGACGGTATATTGAAAGTGGAAATAGTGCGGGTTGGCGCCAAGGCAAAAAAATATGTGGCCAACCAGGCTGAATTTGATAAAATAAGGACGGAGAAAGCGAAAGCGGGCCTGGAAAAGGCCGCGAAAGCCAAAGCCGCCGCCATGCAGGAGTTCGACAGCCTGATCAAGTATGCGTATCCGGCTGCGCTTAAAACAGGCAGCGGATTGTATTACATTGTTGAAAAGGAAGGCACAGGCGCCCAGGCCGTTCTCGGAAAAAATGTTAAAGTACATTATTCCGGAAAACTGGCTAACGGCATGGAATTCGACAATTCGTATTCCAAGAATGCACCCCTGGCTTTCCAGGTAGGCGCTCCCAATATAATCCAGGGATGGAATGAAGGTATTGCCCTGATGAAGACCGGAGCCAAGTATAAGCTGATCATTCCATATTATCTTGGTTTTGGCGAACAGGGTTATCCAGGTATAATCCCTCCTTATGCTACCCTGGTATTTGACACGGAGCTGATGGAAGTGGCAGACTGATTAAGGTCTGAAATATCATTCACAGGAAGGCGGATGTATGTCCGCCTTTTTTATTACCCTTGCAGATATTGTCAATCTCTTCTATTAGGCTTGCGTGACCGTGAAAAAGAAATGAATGACCGTGGAGTAGCACTTAGTGCGTACCGGGAAGGCTTAGTTTCTCCAGTGCTGCTTTCAGCTTGTCAAACATCCGCGGAATATCTTCCAGGCGGCATGTACCGACACTCAGTCTATACCATTCGCTTTCCCGGTCGGAACCAAATGCCGCAAAGGGCACAAGGGCCAGTGAGGCTTCCTGGAGCAGGTACGAGGTCATGTCTTCCGTAGTTTGAATGTCCCTGCCATCAGATGAAGTCGACCCCTTGAAGGAAAAACGTATGGTAAGGTACATGGCGGCCATCGGTGCGATGACATCCACGGGATAGCCCAGGTCCCTGAGGGTTCTGAACCCTTCGTACAAGGTGCTCAAACGCTGGTGCAGCGCTGATTTGGCTGCCAGCAGGAACTCACGCACGGCTTTTTCATTGTTCATGTATGCGGCGGTGGCCACCTGTTCAGCCATTGGGCTCCAGGCACCGATATGGCTCAGTATGCCTTTCATCTTGTCGATGACTGCCTGCGGACCGAACGACCATCCTACCCGTACGCCTGTTGCACAGAATGCTTTGCTGATACCATCGATATAAATGGTGTAATCCTTTAATTCAGGATAGAGGCTTACCGGGTCGTAATGCCTGGTCTCGCCATAGGTGAGTGTCCAGTATATCTGATCATATAATATGTAAAGCGGTTTTTCGCCGTTGCCCCTTTTTTTATTCTCCGCGATCACGGCTTCACAGATCCTGCTCAGCTGACCTTTGGTAAATACAGTTCCGGTAGGATTGAGGGGAGAGCATAACGCCAGCAGGCGTGCACCGGAGAAATGCGGGATCAGTTCTTCCGCAGTAGGAAGAAAATTATTCCCGACGCTCGTCTGTATACAGATATGTTCGCCTTCAATAAAGTGTGTGTAATGATTATTGTTCCACGACGGCACAGGGTATATCACTTTATCTCCCTTGTCGCACAGTGTTCTGTACACAGCGTAGATCAACGGACGCCCTCCGCCTGATATCAGGTAAGAGGCAGGATCATAGTCAAGTCCAAGGTGACCTTTAATAAAGGCTGACACGGCGGTCCTGAGTTCGGCAATGCCGTTGGCGGGGGGATAGTTGGTTTTTTTATTCCTGTAAGCTTTTATGATCTCTTCCTCCAGCTCACCCGGGATGGAAAAAATGGCAGGATCAAAATCACCGATAGTGAAATTGAAGATATTTTGTCCCTGCCGTACGCGTTCACTGATGTCATTACCGAGCTTAATGATCTCCGAAGGTATCAGAGTTTCGGCAAGGTGCGATAGTTTGTTCATATGTTGTTGTTTTCACGATTGTGCTTGCAAACCTTTCTGCCAGTTCCATGAGGTGCGGACCATGTCTTCCAGGCTGAGTTCGGGCTTCCAGTTAAGAACCCTGGAAGCTTTGTCAGTGTCTGCCCAAACTTTTTCTACATCCCCGGGTCTTCTGGGCCCGATTGTGTAATTGAGCTTTACCTTGTTCACCTCCTCGAACGCGTTGATGATTTCCAGTACGGTGAAGCCATTCCCTGTGCCGATATTGAACATTTCAAAATGATTGTCAGGATGCCTGTCGATATAATCCAGCGCCTTAACATGAGCCCTGGCAAGGTCCACTACATGTATGTAATCCCTGACACAGGTGCCGTCCTTGGTGTTGTAATCATTGCCGAAAACAGTTAATTGGGGCCTGAGCCCTATGGCTGTCTGGGTAATGAACGGCACCAGGTTGTTGGGTACGCCAAGAGGCAATTCCCCAATGAGGGCTGACGGATGTGCCCCTATCGGATTAAAATACCTCAGGGCAACGGTGTTCAGGAACTGGCAGTCGTGCAATATCTCCTCGCCGATTTGTTTGGTGTTGCCATAAGGAGAATTGGCCACTTTCACTGGAGAATCTTCTGTAACCGGCGATACGTCAGGTTGTCCGTACACAGTGCATGAAGAACTGAATACCATGTTTTTTACGCCTGATGCCTTCATGGCTTTCAGCAGTGAAATCAGGCCGCCGATATTGTTATCATAATATTTCAGCGGTTCCAGAACGGATTCACCGACAGCCTTGTAAGCTGCAAAATGAATGACAGCCTCGATCTTGTGTTTTTCAATAATGTTCTTTAGTGCATCCTCGTTCCTTACGTCATCCTCGTAAAAAGCGGTTGTTTTGCCGCTGATCTTTTGGATCCTGTCCAGCACATCCCGGTTGGTGTTTCCCAGGTTGTCGATGATGACAGGTTCATAGCCGTTGGAGATCAGTTCCACAACAGTGTGTGAACCAATATAACCAAGACCTCCGGTCACTAATATATGTTTCATTATGATGTTCGTTTAACAATGCCGTCCTTCAATAAGTAAGACTGTTTACTCTCCGGGCAGATGGCAATTCCCTCCCCGTCGAATTCAAGCCTGTGGCCGTATTCACTCATCCAGCCGATCTGGCGGGCGGGGTTGCCTACTACAAGGGCAAAATCAGGAACCGTTTTGGTTACCACTGCTCCAGCCCCTATGAAAGCGTATTGCCCTATATCATGACCGCAGACGATGGTTGCATTAGCGCCGATACTGGCGCCTTTTCCCACATGGGTTTTTGCATACTGATCGCGGCGGTTGACAGCGCTTCGTGGATTTGTCACGTTGGTGAACACCATGCTTGGACCAAGAAACACATCGTCGTCGCATGTAACACCTGTGTAAATGGACACATTGTTCTGCACCTTGACATTATTGCCCAGGGTGACACCGGGAGAAATCACCACATTCTGTCCTATGTTACATTTTTCGCCGAGTACACAATCGGGCATGATATGACTGAAATGCCAGATTTTGGTGCCGGCACCTATTTTACAACCTTCGTCAATAATTGCGCTTGGATGTGAAAAAAAATCGGGCATATCTCTTATAAACCCAAGACTTTTTCAGCCGGTAATTTACCATCAAAGAGCATTTCAGGATTTTCGAGCAGTTGTTTCACCCTTACGAGGAAACTGACGCTTTCCCTGCCGTCAATGATCCTGTGATCATAACTGAGGGCCACGTACATAATCGGTCTGACGACAACCTGTCCATTCTCCACAACAGGCCTTTCAACAATATTATGCATGCCGAGAATGGCTGATTGCGGAGGGTTGATGATCGGCGTGCTCATCATGCTGCCGAATACACCGCCATTGGTGATGGTGAATGTTCCGCCGCTCATTTCTTCAAGTGACAGCTTATTGTCCCTGGCTTTACCTGCCAGGCGTTTCACTTCTTTTTCGATTTCCGCCAGGCTCATGGCTTCAGCATTCCTTATAACGGGAACCACCAATCCGCGCGGACCTGAAACCGCTATCGAAATATCGCAGTAGTCATTGAACTGGATATTATCCCCGTCGATGAATGCGTTCACTGCGGGCCAGTCGAGCAGGGCGATGCAGCATGCGCGGGTAAAGAAACTCATAAAACCAAGTCCGATCTCATGCTTTTCCTGAAAAACAGTTTTGTACTTTGTTCGAAGGTCCATGATAGGCTTCATGTTCACCTCGTTAAATGTAGTGAGCATGGCCGTATCATTTTTGGCAGCAACAAGCCTTTTGGCAACTGTTTTACGGAGGTTGCTCATCTTTTCAACGCG
>CALMKH010000227.1 GCA_937867025.1 uncultured Bacteroidota bacterium
ATACGACCCCGCATATAGCCATGTTTATTCTTTTTTCGCACTGACTGCCTTCCTGTATTTCCTTATAAAGCTCAAAAGCCGTTTCAGTCCCTGGAATGCCATTGCCAGCGGCATGATGTTCGGCCTTATTGTGTTCATACGCCCCCTTAATGGCATTGCCATTTTATTTGTACCTATAGTATTCGGATCCGGCAGCCTAAACACCTTCTTCAGAAAACAACATCTGGGCAAAACTGTTCTTATCATACTGTCATGTCTTGGCGTCCTAAGCATACAGTCGATGTTGTGGTTCTGGCAGACCGGCTTATTTTATGTGTATCCTTATGGACAAGAAAAACTAACGCTCCTTAATCCAAGGATTGCGGAGCTCGTATTCAGCTTCGATTCGGGCTGGGCCATCTATACTCCCCTGCCCTTCCTCGCCCTGCTTTTTTCCATCATCGCACTGATCATCAGAAAACAGTATTTCAGATTTGTCATGGTGATCCTCTGTTCATTTGCCATATTGTATCTTCTTTCCTGCTGGTATTATCTCCACTACGGCTGCACTGCCGGTTGCAGGCCTATCACTGAATTCTACGGTCCTCTCATTGTACTATGCGGTTATTCCATTTCGGGTCTGCACCTGAAAAAATGGCTCAGATACCTTATGTTTGTTACCACTGCAGCTCTGATATATTACAACCAGGTAATTCATTTCCAGTTCTATGAACACATTCTCAACTGGTGTCATATGGACAGGGAAAAATTCAGCATGGTGTTTATGAAAACCCATCCTGCCTACAGGTATGCCACCTCTGAACCCTGGGACTTTTCGGGCGCCGGTAAAAGCCCATCTGTCACCAGACTGCCTTTAAACAACAGCATCGGCATAAACGATCTGAAAACCAGCGACACCATCAATGTGTCTTTGCCTTCCCTGGATCCCGGCGATTCATCATTGTTGCTCGATATATCATTCAGATGCCTCATGAAGGATGAACTGAATGAATCATTCGTAAGATTCCTGCTCAGTGATAACGGGAAATATGTTGACCTGCAAAACCTGCTGCTGCGAAAGGAGATCAACCGGGTTGACCAATATCATGACATCCATTTTGAAATGCTGATCAGCAAACCCGTCAAAAAAGGCACACTTCATATCGGCCTCGAATCCGTTGACAAAAAAGGCACAACCATTCTGAAATTCAATGATATTGCGATCAGGCGGATTGCCATGAATTAGCTGAATTGCCTCTGTTCAAGGCATTAATCGTTCATCTTAATCCCTCCGGCATTTGCTTTTATCCCAAAACTATCCTTTATTGCAATACAGAATCTCCCGAAACTGTTAATTAATCTTAAAACCCGCATGAAAATTATCGATATAAAGACCATGAATGGTCCTAACTACTGGAGCATCAGGCGCCACAAGCTCATTGTGATGCGGCTCGACCTGGAGGAAATGGAGGAAAGGCCTTCCAACACAATTGAAGGATTTTCACAAAGACTGAAGACCCTGTTTCCCACCATGTATGCCCATCGTTGCAGCCCGGGAGTGCCAGGCGGTTTTTTTCAGCGCCTTGATGAAGGGACCTGGATGGGACATATCATTGAACACATTGCACTGGAAATACAATCACTTGCTGGCATGAACTGCGGTTTCGGCCGCACACGGGAGACTTCGGTGAAGGGGGTGTACAACGTCGTTTTCAATTATTGGGAAGCCAGGGCAGGTGTTTATGCCGCCAAAGCTTCCGTAAAAATTTGTGAGGCATTGATAAAGGGTGAGGATTACAAACTCGAGGACGATATACAGCGATTAAGGGAGCTGCGAGAAGAAGAACGGCTTGGCCCCAGTACCGGCAGCATTGTCGAGGAAGCTATCAAACGTAATATCCCCTACATACGACTGAACGGACGTTCGTTGGTACAACTGGGATATGGTGTCAACCAGAAGCGTATACAGGCTACCGTTGCCAGCTCTACCAGCAGCATTGCCGTTGAAATAGCCTGTGACAAGGAAGACACCAAGCTTCTGCTCGAATCGGCGCAAATCCCTGTTCCAAAAGGCAAAATATGTGTTGATGATGAAGATCTGGAAATAGCGGTATCGAGAATTGGGTATCCGCTGGTTACCAAACCTATCAACGGTAATCACGGCAAAGGGGCCACTACAAACATCCAGAACTGGGATGAACTGAAGGCGGGTTTTGAATCTGCCCGTCAGTATTCGCGTTCCGTTATTGTAGAGAAATTCATTACGGGCCATGATCACCGTGTGCTGGTGATCAACTATAAATTTGTCGCGGCAGCCAAGCGCACTCCAGCATCTGTGACAGGTGACGGGAAAAACACCATCAGGCAACTGATAGATATTGTCAATTCAGATCCTCGCAGGGGATACGGACATGAGAAAGTGCTAACCAGCATTAAGGTGGATAAGTTTACAGAACAGATACTTCAGGACAAGGGCTATACGCTTGAAACCGTTCTTAAAAAAGATGAAGAGCTCCTGTTGAAGCCTACGGCGAATATCAGCACCGGGGGAACGGCGACAGATATAACCGATCATGTCCACCCAAGCAATATTTTCATGTGCGAGCGCATTGCCAGGATCATCGGCCTCGACATATGCGGGGTGGATATCATGGCTCCGGATCTGAGCACGCCTGTTTCGGAAAACGGCGGCGCCATATTGGAAGTAAACGCCGCTCCGGGTTTCAGAATGCACCTGGAACCTACTGACGGTATTGCCAGGAATGTGGCCGAACCGGTCATTGACATGTTGTATCCTCCCGGCACGTCAGCAAGGATTCCCATTATTGCCATAACGGGAACCAATGGCAAAACAACCACCACCAGGCTTATGGCTCACGTGTGCCGCCAGGTGGGCTTCAAGGTTGGCTATACGACCACGGACGGCGTGTATATCCAGAATGAAATGATGATGAAGGGCGATTGCACCGGACCCGTTTCAGCAGAGTTTGTATTGAAAGATCCTACCGTCGATTTCGCTGTCCTGGAGTGCGCCAGGGGAGGTATTTTAAGGGCCGGACTGGGCTTTCACAACTGCGATATAGGGATAGTCACCAATATAGCAGCCGACCACCTTGGTTTGCAGGGTATAGACACCATCGAACAGTTAGCCAAGGTAAAAGCCGTTGTCGTGGAGAGCGTTTTCCCTGAAGGACATGCCATTCTCAACGCTGATGACGACCTGGTTTACAACATGCGTAAAGATCTTCATTGCCATGTTGCCCTGTTCAGCATGGACGAAAACAATCCCAGAATTACCGAACACTGTGAAAAGGGAGGATATGCGGCCGTCTATGAAAACGGATATATATCCATCATGAAAGGTAACTGGAAAATACGGGTAGATAAAGTCGTGAACGTCCCGCTTACGTTCGGTGGCAAGGCGGATTTTAATATTGCCAACTGCCTGCCTGTAATACTGGCTGCATTCATACGCAATTTCAAGATCGAGGATATCAGAGCGGCCCTCCAAACATTCATTCCTTCACCGGTGCAGACTCCCGGCAGGATGAATATGTTCAGTTTCCGGAATTTCACCGTTATGGTGGATTACGCACATAACACCGCCGGTCTGGCTGCCATAGGAAAATTCCTTTCACGCGTTGATGCCGGTGCCAAGATAGGCATTATTGCCGGTGTAGGAGACAGGCGCGATGAGGACACCATGTCGCTTGGCGCTGAGGCAGCAAAGATTTTTGATGAAATCGTTATCCGGCAGGATCGCAACCTCAGAGGACGGACGGAAGAGGAAATCATCAATCTGATGCTTAAAGGCATCAGGGGAGTAAACCCCGATAAGAAGGTGACAGTCATACCACATGAAAAGGAAGCTATAAACGACACTATAAAACATGCGCCGAAAGATGCGTTCATAGTGATATGCAGCGATGTAGTGCCTGATGCTCTTGAGCAGATACAGCAGTTAAAAGCCGAAGAGGAATTCAGGGTCATTGCTTCCACTTAAGTATTGTCAGGGATGATCACACCACAAAGCCGACCATACATCTTTTATATATCCTGGTTTACCCTGATTGTTTCCGTTCTGTTCACCATGTGGCTGCAATTCTACAGGCTGGGCGAGCTGCCGATCGTGCAATGGGATGAGTCGAGACTGGCCGTCAATGCCGCTGAAATGTACCGGTCAGGAAAACTACTTGTCAGCACGTATGAGCTTAAACCCGATCTTTACAACACCAAGCCCCCGCTGATGATATGGCTGCAGTCCGGCTCCATGCGCATATTCGGTGTAAATGAATTTGCGGTCAGGTTCCCTTCAGCCATGGCCGGCTTCCTTAGTATCATGTTATGCGGCTTTATCATTTACAGGCAGTACCGCAACCTGCTGCTGGCAAGTGTTGCCATACTGATACTTGCCTGCAGCAATGGATTCATTCAGCTTCACGGGAGCATGACAGGCGACTACGACTCACTGCTTGCTTTCTGGCTGCTGGCAGCATTCCGGATGTTCTACCACGGTTACATTGCCGGCGACGACAAGGATGCTCAAAAATGGTTCAGCGCGCTCCTCTCACTTGCTGTTATGACAAAAAGCGCCGCTGCCCTGGTATGCTTCCCGGTATTTATCATGGCAACATTACCCCTGGCTGATTACAGGAAGACCCTTCATGCAACCGTTTACTGCCTGATGTCCCTTATCCCGTTTATGATTTATTGCCTGGCGAGGGAACAGTCAGCCCCCGGCTACCTGGAAGCCATACAAAAGAACGATTTTTCTGGAAGGTTTTCAAGAGCGCTTGAAGGACACACCAGTGAGTGGCATTATTATATAGTCAACCTGTTTGACTATCGTTATCACCTTATGATCTGGCTACTTCCCCCTGCTCTTCTGTTGGCCATATTCCTGAAAGACCGGTTTTACAGGTATTATGCGTTCTGCCTGGTTGGGTTCCTGCTGTTCCTCAGTGTGGCAAAGACACGCATTCACTGGTATGATACGCCTGCCCTGCCGATGGTGGCCATTGTCATTACTTCCTTCCTGTTCTTTCTTTACAGGCAGGCGCACGAACTGCACTGGAAAATCGCTTTTATAGTTTTACTTTGCATCACCATAACTGTACCGATAATGGAAAAATACCGGTTCATCGCACATCGGAAAGATCTGAAACTGGATATGAGCCACTACGAACTCAGCGACATGCTGAGGATGTATGACGGCCAGGACAGCCTTAAATATATCGCTTACCACTATGATGCTGAATTTTACTTTTATACGAAAGCCAACCCCAAAGTATTCCGGGGACGTTTCACCCAACTGCAGCCCGGCGACATGGTCGCTTACGGCAACCGTTTCAGGGACAGCATGCCCATGATGTACAATTACAATTTACTGGATTCAACTCCCAATGCCTGGAAAGTTCGCATTACCGGAATTAAATAATATCAGGAGGCTTATACTGCCTTCCCTGGCCATATATATAGGCCTAGTATTCCTCATGCCCCGCACCGGCCATGCCTGGGACACTGCATGCTGGGGCATGTGGTCTACCAGGATACAGAGCGGCGGCCTGGCCGCAGCCTATACGGAAGGTAGTCCCGTCAACTACCTGCCCCTTTACCTGTATGTGCTGAAGTTATATGGGCTTATATTCGCATCGGATGAAATCTACAGGCATCTTTACCTTTTAAAAGCGTTTACCCTGATCTTCGATATGGGCTCGGTGCTCCTGCTGTGCAGCATGATAAAACCCACCACAAAACGATTGAAATACTTTATATATGCGTTGCTCAATATAGGATTTATTTATAATACACTTGTCTGGAACCAGGTCGACGGCATACTGACATTTTTTGTTTTTGCCTCGTTTTACTTTGGCATGCATAAGCGCATCAGCTTGTCGTTCCTGATGTACCTCCTGGCACTTAACTTCAAGCTGCAGGCCATTGTCTTTCTTCCGCTTATATTCCTGGTCTGGCTGCCCGGCTTAAAACTCCGGCATGTATGGGCGCTCTTATTGCCGGGCGTTCTGCTGCAGCTGCTTATCATCCTTCCCTTCCTGATACATGGTAACGCCTCACACATCCTGGAAGTGGCATCCGGTTCCGTCGATTATTTCAGCCTGGTCAGTTTGAATGCCTTTAATTTCTGGCATCTCATACTGGACGGAGACCTGATGAAAATGCGGGACAATGTCTCCTTTATCGGCGGGCTCACTTACAAACATGCAGGACTTATTTTGTTCATGATCTTCTCCGCTTTGATATGTGTGCCGTTGTATGTGCGCGTTCTCGCCCATATGATACGGAAGCAGGCCGTTCAGTTCGATATGCGGATCATGCTGCTGGCATTTTCGCTTATAGCGTGTTTCTTTTTTTATTTCAATACGCAGATGCATGAACGGTACATACATCCATTGATCATTTTCTCTACTGCGCTGGCTTTCCTTTACAGGTATTGGGCCCAATGGGTGGTATTCAGCACGGCTTATGCGCTCAGTCTAGAGTCCATTTGTCAGTATCTCCAGTTTCCAAACTACAATACCCTCATATTTTCTCCTGATTTTATTGCCTGCCTTTACGGTATCAGCATATTACTCCTTTTGAATTATTGGTTCAGGAATTATAAAAGCATCTGATATAAACATCTGAGAGGATATTTCCCAGCCTGCCAGCTTGCATGCAACAGGATTTCAGAAAGGGGATCTAAACTTCGGATCGTTGATGAATTGCGTGTCAGAAAGTGTTTTCAGGAACTCGATGATATCCTGTTTCTGCTGCCCGCTCAGGTTGAGTTGTTTGCCATGCGCCAGGATATTGATATCCAGGTTGGGTGATGTCAGCTTGATATCACCGGAATAGAAATCAAGTACTTCCTCAAGATTGTCAAACCGGCCGTCATGCATATAGGGAGCCGTGAATTCGACATTCCTCAACGAAGGTACCCTGAACTTGCCATTATCGGTTTCCAGGCCCGTCACATTTCCAAAACCCTTGTCGGCAAATGCGACATCAAGCCCGTTGTTCGACATCGAGCCGGAAATGCTGGTATTGCCAAAGAACGGCACATTACTATGGCAGTGAAAGCAGTCCGCACCGCCGTTCTCAACCGGCTGCATGAATAACTGCAGCCCTCTCCGGGCCGATTCGCTGATGACATTCAGCGTGTCTGTCCTGCCTTTCAGCTTGTCGATCGGCGCATTGAACGACAGCATCGTGATGAGAAACTGTTCAAGGCCTTTGCTCAACAACTCAGGTGTGATATGGTCAGCGTTGAACGCCTTTTTAAATGGCGTTTTATACCTCGGTGAAGCTTCCAGCCGTTTCATCAGGTCGAACAGGTTCATGTTCATTTCATTATGTGCCTGGATGGGCCCTAAAACCTGCTGCCTGATACTCAGCGCCCTGCCGTCCCAGAACAGGCGGTTATGCCACATCAGGTTATATAAGGGCATGGAATTACGGGTTCCGATCTGGTTCTGCACTCCCTTGCTTAATTTCAGTCCGTCGGTGAAACCCTTGTTTTGTTTATGACAGGATGCGCAGCTGATGGTGCTGTCAACCGAGAGAATAGGATCGTGGAACAGCATACGACCGAGCATGACGCCCTCTTCTGTCAAGGGATTGTCAACGGGAAGACGGAAAGGCGGATAGGCCGGATTCTGATCAAAAACGTATGGAGTTGTCTGATATTTTCCATCATTCTCTTCACCGAATGCTTCAGGATCCTTTCGGCAACCCTTCAGTATCACAGCAAACAGGACCAGTCCTATGAGAAAAAACTTCAACTTCATCGTACTATTAATTATGCAAATCCGGTTCCGTTTTTACTGAAAACTCTCAAGTTCAAAAATCCCGTTCATATTCATCATGAATTTGTCCATGACCGGGTCCACCTCGCCTGAATGGGAAAAAGCGCCGTCTGTTTTCAGACTATAATTCACATTGTTGTTAAAGTATTTATCGAGTTTGACCTCAAAAACGAATTTCGAGGATTTATTTATCTTATAATCATATACAAAGCTATGAAACCTTGTATTCTTATCGGTTGCCACATGGAACGAATAACCCGCATTGACGCCGTTGTTCTTATAATACCCTTCAAGCACATTAAAAATGTATCCGCCGGACCAACCCCAGTGCATTTCGTTCAGCGATGGGCTGAGCGCATGATCCAGTCCCCACCTGGCCGGATCCCCGTGATTGATTGCCGAATCCAGTCCCACCATGAAACGCACGGACTTGTAATCCCCCTTCGGTACATTTTTCAGGATGACGCTATCCCTTCCATCCTTAAGAGCCATGTAAGCATAGGCATTATCGAGGGTGACAAGCTTGCCATCAGTCTTCTCAAGTATAAAGCCCGACAGCAGGAATTTCACCTTGTCAAACGTTATGGTATCATTTGCCGCAGTAATATACTGGTTACCCCATGCCAAAGCATTCGAGGCATATGTCGGCCTGAACTTAATGGTGAGATGGGTCCCATCCTCCGTGTTCTCAGGCGGGCATTCATCAGGTTTACAGGCTCCGATGAGAACAAGCCCAAACACGCATATGATTGTTTTGATTTTCATATCAATAATTAATTTCGGATTATTTTTTTGACAATGCTGCGATCATTTCCGTTAATCTTTATCAAATATACGCCGGAGGCAAGGAAATTGCAATCAATTTTTTCAATATTGCCCCGGGGAATATCTGTTTCGTAAGTATGAGACACAATTCGCCTCCCCGAAGCGTCGGTGATCTCCCAATCGTGCATATCCATATCTTCCAGCGAAAGGTAAACAATACCGTCAAACGGATTGGGGAAGACAGTAATATTCCCGGATTCAGGAAACGTAAACCGTATACTGTGTTTTGCCAGCAGCCATTCACGCGGATCGAACACTACTTCCCTCACCCTGAAATCCAGAGGAACTGAAAACCGGAAGGTTCCGTCATGTACCGGGATAACCAGCAGGGTATCTTTCATTGTGCCCCTGGCCAGAAGCGGTATAGGCACATTAAACTCCGGTACCGAAGCATGACTTTGCGTCTGTATGATGTCGACCTGAAGATCCTTTCCTTTCTGGGCCCATGTAATATCAAACAGGGGGTAACCCTGGCCGTATATCCAGTCATTAAAATAATCGCTTAGATCTAATCCTGAGGCTTCTTCGAAATGACGCTGCAAGTGGTGTCCTCTGGCGAAATCGTAAGCCAGGGCAGTGTCTGCCAGGTAGTTTCTTACAGCGCGGAAAAATACGGTATCGCCCAACACCCACCTAAGCTGGTGAAGCACCATTGCACCTTTTTGGTAAGTAGTCCGGTAGTTGAAAATCTCCTCGATGGATGTCGTGTCATTTGCATATACGGAGCCGTAGGGAGCAGACAATACATCTGCCTTGTTCCTTTTGAGGTGGAATATCCATTCCGCGTCGGTGCGCATAAAATCATAAGTGAGGAGCGTCGAATATGTGGCGAAACTTTCATTTAGCCAGATATCCCTCCATGATCCGCAGGTTAGTTTGTCACCGAACCACTGGTGGGCAAGTTCGTGGGCAATAAGATCATAATTAAAATTGGCCATAAAACTCATGGTCTGGTGCTCCATTCCCCCGCTCCAGCCAAACTGGGCATGTCCGTAATGCTCCTTATGAAAGGGATAGGTCCCGAACAGGCTGTCAAATAAGCGCATGATGCCAGCGGTAGAGGCTGTTTTATTCTTTGCATCCGCCAGGTTCGTTTCCGCAAACACATAATTCCTTATATCGAGGGGCTGACCAATTGAAGGCAGGTAAGCCTGCTGTATGTAAAAATTATAACGGGCGAAAGAAACTGCCACCAGGTATGTAACGATAGGATAACGGTGCCTGAAATTAAACGTCCTCAGACCGCCGTTTTCGACCGTGCTGACAAGGGTTCCGTTCGATACCGCTGTATAAGGGGTATCCACAGTAAGGCTTACATTCAGTGAATCGATCTTATCCGACAGGTTTTCCCTGCAAGGCCACCAGTAATAAGCATAATAAGGTTCGGAAAGCGTTGAAATACTGGGACCCGATGCTGTCACATAACGCATATACGCCCTTGTGGACATGTTGGGAGTCCCCTGATAAAATATCTTAAGAGAGTCGACCTTGCCGGCGCTTACAGGCTGCGGAAAATCAACCACCAGCAGATGGTTGCTGCTGTGGGTGAAATTTAGCGGGCTGCCATGATACAGAACACTATCAACGGTAAGCTCCTTCCTCAGGTCAAAATCAAGGCTTGAAATGGCCGGTCCGGCTTTAAAAACATAACCGATGCTCGCCTTTTTTATATGCCCGTTATTCATGTCCGGCTGAATCGCGAGGTCCACAAAAAGGACATCAACTGCTGAAGGGTTCGAGCGCTTGGAATGCGATTGCCTTAGTTTGGCATATTTCATCATTTCGGTTTTAACCAGGCTTTCCTGTATAGGTTGGGCCGTCACGGTAAACATAAGACACGAAAGAAACAAAAACGTTGCAGTCCGGAACATAATAAATAACAAATATAAGGATAAAAAAGTGAATTATTGCCTGTAAAAAACGAAATTTGCACAAAAATGAACCAGTATCAAAGCCTCAGGCTGAAGCCCGGAAAAGAACGCTCCCTGCAGCGGCTGCACCCCTGGGTTTTCAGCGGCGCCCTGGCTATGGATATCAAACAAATCCCCGAGGGGGAGCTTGTTAATATCACCGACATTAACGGTGCTTTTATTGCCACAGGCTATGTGCAGCACGGAAGTATTGCCGTGAGGGTGCTGGCATTCGAAAAAACAAGCATTGACACGGATTTCTGGATAAGAACACTGGAGAAAAGCTTTGCTCTCCGGAGAATGCTCGGGCTTACCGGCAACCCACTCACCAACTGTTACCGGCTGGTACACGGCGAAGGTGACGGAGTACCGGGCCTGATCATTGACATATATGCAGGAACGGCCGTCATACAATGTCATACAAGCGGCATTTACCTTCACCTGCCGGCCATATGCGAGGCGCTGAAACATGTCTTGGGACAAGGCCTGAAAGCGGTTTACGACAAAAGTAGCGAGACTCTTCACGGGGCTGTGCCCGGGGCGTCAAATGGCCTCATTTACGGACAAGCGGATGAAAACGTGGTTTCCGAAAATGGGATGAAATTCAGGGTTGACTGGGAAACAGGCCAGAAAACAGGCTTTTTTCTCGACCAGCGCGATAACAGGCAGCTGCTGGGCCAATATTCAAAAGGAAAAACCGTGTTGAATACATTTGCGTATACCGGTGGATTTTCCGTTTACGCACTGATGAACGGCGCCAGGCAGGTAGACTCGGTGGACGTGTCGAAAAATGCCATTCAGCTGCTGAACGAAAACATGGCGCTGAACGATGCGTCTGCAACGAATCATCGAGGAGAAGCTGCTGACACATTCAGCTTCTTCAAACATACGGATCAGACATACGACATTGTTATTCTGGATCCGCCCGCATTCGCCAAAAGTGTAAATGCCAGGCATAATGCACTGATGGGCTATAAACGACTCGCCGCGGAAGGCCTTAAAAAAGTCGGAAAAGGCGGCCTGCTTTTTACATTCAGTTGCTCGCAGGTAGTTGACAGCCATACGTTCAACCAGACCATGCTTGCCGCGGCGATAGAAACTGGGCGGCCTGCAAAGATCCTGCACAGGCTCACGCAGCCGGCAGATCACCCGGTGAATATATTCCATCCCGAAGGTGAGTACCTGAAAGGGTTGGTTTTATATGTGGAATAAGGCTGGTTATTAGGTATTCGGGTTAGTTGTTAAGTTGTTCGTCTTAAATTTTGTAAGCCAAAGCTATTGCAATACTTTTGTGGAGTAAATATATGTGGAAACCGGTTTGTGAATGGCTTTTACTGAATTATCCTGTCATTATGGTCGTGTCGGGTATTGTATT
>CALMKH010000228.1 GCA_937867025.1 uncultured Bacteroidota bacterium
AAAATTAATATTCTCTTTTCCAATCATTTACTCTGAATAATTTTAAAATTTCTATAAAAAGAACTTCTGTTTTGTCCATATCCTTGCCTTTTGTTCGTCATAAAGGTGTTATAAACAAAAACCAATTAATTAAATTTTTATGAAAGAGTATTTATTCTTATTCAGGGGAGGTGATGCCAGAAGCATTTTATCTCCCGAACAAATGCAGGCACACATGCAGAAATGGATGCAATGGATGGGCAGTCTCGGCCAGCAAGGCAAGCTTGTGGGGGCACAACCGCTGGAACTGACCGGCAAGCAGGTTACGGGAACGGCCAGGGTAGTGACCGATGGTCCTTATATGGAAGGCAAGGAAATGGTAGGCGGCTACCTGATCCTTAAGGCCGGTGACTATGATGAAGCGGTTGAACTTTCAAAAGGCTGCCCTATTCTCGAATTCGACACAGGCAGCGTGGAAGTGCGCGAAATACAGGAAATACAGGCCCCCTGAACATATTATGGTAAACGTTATCAGCGGCATTGAGATACTTTGTCCCATGGACAG
Organism: uncultured Bacteroidota bacterium; assembly: GCA_937867025.1. GTDB lineage: Bacteria > Bacteroidota > Bacteroidia > NS11-12g > UBA955 > JABMMZ01. The sequence continues at coordinate 545 of CALMKH010000228.1, forward strand.
GGTATCTCAATATGCCTCAAATCCCGACAATGCCCCCGAATGGTACAAGAATATCAAGTCCGTGGAATGGAAAACACCAAGACCTTTGGCCGTGGGTTCACAGATTGCATTTGTCGCCCACTTCATGGGCAGGAAGCTCGCGTATACGTACGAGGTGACAGAATATACAGCCAGCAGGTTTGCCATGAGAACCGCCGAAGGTCCCTTTCCCATGGAAACGATCTATACCTGGGAAAAACTCAGTGAGAACAGAACGCGGATGACACTTCAGAACAGGGGAAACCCTACAGGTTTTTCCAGGCTCATGTCGCCTTTCATGTCGATGATGATGCGCAGGGCCAACCGCAAGGACCTTGAGTCCATAAAATCCATCCTGGAAAAACAATAGGATGTGAACGTTTCAGACAACATTGATAAACTGACTGACAATCTTTTCCGTCATGAATCGGGAAAGATGGTCGCCGTCCTCACTAAAATATTCGGGGCCGAGCACCTCGATCTTGCAGAAGATGTGGTGCAGGACACGTTTATTTCGGCTATCGGCAACTGGAAACTGAAAGGTATTCCCGAAAATCCTTCGGGTTGGCTGTTCCGCTCCGCCAGGAATAAAGCCATTGATGTCATCCGGAGAAACAGGTTTACGCAGCAATTTGATTTCAATGATCCCGAAAGGGAATTGCTAAAGTCGGAATATACCCTGTCGACTGTTATGGACAGCTTCTGGCAGGAAGAAGCCATAAAGGACGACCTGCTGAAAATGATGTTCGCCTGCTGCCACCCTGGCATCAATATGGAGAGCCAGATCGCCCTGGTCTTAAAAACGCTCTGCGGATTTTCCACTGCCGAAATCGCCAGGGCCTTCCTGGCGTCAGAGGAAACGGTGACCAAGCGCCTGTACAGAACACGTGAATTTTTCAGGGCGCAAAAGATGAAGCCGGCATTTCCGCCTGTTTCTCAATTAAAGGACCGCACCGGCGCAGTGTTAAAGACCATATACCTGATCTTCAATGAGGGTTATAACTCCACCCACACGGACGAGTTTATCAGGAAAGACCTGATTGACCAATCCATGTACCTTTGCCGGCTGCTATGTGAAAACAGTCACACCGCATCTCCTGAAGTCATGGCCGCCCTGGCACTGATGTGCCTGCATGCAGCCCGTATCGACAGCAGGATCAGCGAGGAAGGTGACATACTTCTGCTTGCGGAACAGGACAGGACCAAATGGGACAAGGAGCTTATCATGATGGGGAATCACTACCTTAACCTTTCGGCTACAGGAAATGAACTGAGCTCATATCACGTGGAAGCAGGCATTGCCTATGAACACTGCACGGCCGTATCCCTGCAGCATACCAACTGGGAACGCATCCTGCAGTATTACGACTGGCTGGTGATGCTGCATCCCGATTCCCCGGTTGTCATGCTTAACCGCATGACCGTTGTTTTCAAAATTAAAGGCGCCGAAAAAACCCTGGAAGAAATACAGTCATCACTATTCCTCCCGGAATGGGAAAAACATTACCTGTACTACAGTCTTCTCGGAGAAATCCATGCAGGTACGGACAAAACGAAAGCCATTTCATTTTTCGAAAAATCAAAAACGCTCACCAAATCCTCAGCTGAAAAAAGGCTTCTTCAGAAAAAGATCAACGCAATTGCATGATATGAAAACCATCACAAAAATGATATGCTTACTGCTGATGTGCTCATGTGCGCAACAACCTGAGCTCACAGAACAGCAGGAAAAGAGCATACGGGAAGACGTACGGAACACGCTCCTCAGGTATTATGCCGACATAAAATCCCAAGGCCTCATGGCAGAATTTA
>CALMKH010000229.1 GCA_937867025.1 uncultured Bacteroidota bacterium
ACCCAGTTGAGCGACCTTTCGGTCATCACCAAGGTACAGGCAGAGAGCATTAAAAAATCACTTGAGAACATACATTCCAAGGATGCCTACATTAAGGACCTGCAGGTAGCCATGGCTCGCAAGGATTCGCTTAACATGGCCCTGGTGCTCAACCTGAAGGGGGCGTTGAAAGATGTAAATGATACGGATATTGACATCAAAGTGGAAGGCAGCGCTGTGTTTATTTCCATTGCTGACAAGATGCTGTTCAAGAGCGGAAGCTATGATATTACCTCAAGGGCCGGAGAAGTGCTCGGAAAGGTGGCAGACGTTCTGAAAGCGCAGCCCGATATTCAGTTCATGGTGGAAGGGCATACGGATAACAAACCTATACGCACGGGTTGCATCAGGGATAACTGGGACCTGAGCGTATTGAGGGCCACTTCGGTAGTCAGGGCTTTACAGAGGGATTTCGGCATACCTCCCGAAAGAATGATCGCATCAGGACGCAGTGAATACATTCCTGTAGTATCTAATGACACCGATGAAAACAGGTCCCTTAACCGGCGAACCAGGATTATCATAATACCTCAGCTCGACCAGTTTTTCAAATTGCTGGAGCCAAAAAAATAAATCAATCGAATAAGAGCGATTTATTCAGTTTTCACCGCCACTCATTATTTTCCGGAGGTGAAACTCAACAAAAGCCTCCATGGAACCGGTGCGTTTGGTATTATCGGTATAATTCAGCGGTTTGATAATATATCCCGATATACCGAGTTCCTCTGTCGTACTCCTGTCGATGCTTTCCGCGGAAGTAGTCATGATAAACACTTTGAGGTGCTTTATCCTCTCATCCTTTCTCAGGACGCGTAAAAACTCTATTCCATTCATTTTAGGCATGTTCAGATCAAGCAGGATGACATCAGGCAGTTCGTCATCCTTATAACCCTTTAACATTTGCAATGCCTCTTTGCCATTATAGGCTGTGTGAAGTTCATAAGGCGTGTCGATCTTCTTTAACGAACGTTCAACACTGATAACATCGAGTTCATCGTCTTCAACCAGTAATAATTTATGCTTTTTCATCTTTCCTGAGTCTTATTAAACAGGCCATGTAAATATGAATTCAGCGCCTTCACCAAGCTGGGAATTCACCTTAATGCTGCCGTGTTTGTCATCAATTATTTTTTTAGTGATTGCCAGTCCTATGCCTGTACTTTCGCTTTCATCCCTTTCCCGGAGGGTTTGGAATATTTCGAATATTTTTTCATGGTATTCAGGAGCAATTCCTATGCCGTTATCCTTGACTGAAAACTCATAAAAGTCTCCTATGCGCCTGCTGGTAATCACAATATGTCCGTCGGGGCGCTTGGTGTATTTTACCGAATTGCTGATCAGATTGCTGAAAACCTGTTCAAGCTTGATGCGCTCTGTAAACAACTCGGGCATCTCGTGGAGTTCGAACCTGAAAGTCCGTGGTATCAATTCACCGGCAATCTGCTTTACAAGCGCATATGTATCCACCTGTTCCGGCTGGGTTTTTTCGCGGGTCCTTGCATAATCAAGCAGACCGTTGATAAGGTCTTCCATACGTTTTGTCCTTTGAGGGATTATGGAAAGGTATTTTCTCAGTTCAGGCGACAATTCATGCCCCAGATCTTCTTCAATCCATTGAATGACATTGTGAATGCCTCGTACCGGGGCTTTCAGGTCATGGGAAACCACATAGGCAAAACGGTTTAGTTCCTTATTCTGTTTTTCAAGGTCTTCAATATTCTTTTTCAGTTTTTCAGACATAAGGTTAAGTGAGGTAGTCAAGCTGGTCAGTTCATCCCTTGCCGTGTCATGCACCGTCGTGAAATTACCCATGGAAATATTCTCGGCAAGGGCAACCATTTTGTTTATCCTCCTGGAGATCAGCCTGACAATATACACCATGCTCAGCACTCCTATAACAAAGGTTGAGGACAGGAACACGACTGAAATCGTATGTGTTGTTCTGATGGACTGCAGCAGCCTTTCACTTCGCTGATTACGCAGCCTGTATTCCGTGCGGTCGAATCTTGCAAAGAGCTTTGTTATGGAGTCATTAAGCGTTTTACCAATCTTCTTTTTGAGTTTTTTTTCAAACAACCTGTTATAAATTGCTCGGGAAGATTCGGATACGGACAGATCCTGCCTGGCATCGACAAGTGAATCCGCATAGGTTATCCATTGGCGGTGCAGCTGATAAACCGAGTCGAGCAATTTTGCCTGGGCGCTGTTACCCGAAATAAGTTCTTTCTGTGAAACGAACATTGGTGTAATGTTTTTATGGCCTTGGTCATAGATGCTGAGAAATGTGGAATCGTTGGTAAGCAGGTAACCCCTGAAACCACTCTGCATTTCAATGATACCTTTATGCAGCCTTGTGGAATTCCTTATAATGGCTTCCGACCTGTTAAGGAATTCTATATTCTCCCTTACCCGTACAGAAAGCAGGTAATTGGTCATTGAGTCGATCACTGACAAAAGTAAAACGATAAAAAAAGCAAGAAAAATCTGCCTTGATAATTTCATACGGTTAAGGGTACTGAAAAAACAGGGGAAAACCACCCTGCCTTTGCAAATATAAGGTTTTGAAAGACAATTAAACTATTAAAAAACTGATCTTAACCCATAAAAAAAGCCCCTGTTACGGGGCTTTTTAATATTTATAGAGTGCAATTACTCTTTGTACTGGAACCAGTAGTAATCTTCATCCGGATCACTTGGATCATCATTGATATACCAAACGGAGATGAGGTAATACCTGGTAGTTCCACCGTTATTTGATTTGGCGATGATCAACCTGTTATCGTCAATCCCGCTAACCGTTGTAGAAGCAGCACCTGAGCCTGATGCATTCCATGCGTCGATGAGATCCTGTTCAGACTGGAACTGGGAATATACTTTACCATTCATGGTAGAACCGGTGCTGATCTTAAACTCAGTACCGTTACCTGATTTCCAAACGCGTCCAAGTGTGGATGTAGTAGAAGCGTCTACGATATCCCTCCTGCTTATGTTGCTGCCGTCAGCCGCGCTGATGGCTTCATTTGTCAACAGGTCGTAAGCGCTGTAATGGCCTGCTTTTGTAGCTTTCAGGCTGTATACAACCGCAGTATCTGCCCTCTGGGCCAAAGGACCGAATGCAGTGATCACGATAGTGGCAGTAGTGGTAGTGCTGTTCTTGTCTGTAGCGTATGCGGTGAGTGTGTAAGTTCCCTTATCTTCAGGCACTCTCCAGAAATAATCCCTGTTACAGGTTTTTGTATTGCTGCTGAAAACAGAGTCTGTTCCTACCAGCACTTCACCCTGGTTATTGAACTTAACGGTCATTTTGGTGCTCTTGAGGTTTTCTTCAGAGGTAACAATGACACCTATCTTAAGGATTACAGGATTTGATCCGGTGGAAACAGGCTTTTTCTCATTGGTAAAAGTATAGCCGCTCTGAGTACCTGTGTTGGTCTGGAAGGAAATTTTGGGAGCTTTGGTTTCACCACCGCCGCCGCCATTGTTGTCTTTACAACCAACCAGAACCGCCGAGGCCATGGCCGCAATACTTAATGTCGAAAAGAGTAATTTTTTCATAAAATGTATAAATAATAATTTTTATTGCAAATATACCGATTCAGGCCTATATAAAAAATATTTTTTTTCGTAAAATAACCATTTTATTTGCCCTATGAACCAGCATAAAATCAATTCATCCTTCTTTGTCATTATTTCGGTGTTTTTCTTTTGGGGATTCGTGGCGGCCAGTAACAGTATCCTTATTCCCCTCTTCAAGGAAAAGTTCCAACTCTCACAGTTTCAGTCACAATTGGTTGATTTTGCTTTTTACCTGGCCTATGCAGTCGGTTCACTTATCTATTTTATATTTTCCAGCCTCAGGGGCGATCCCCTGAACCGGATCGGTTATAAAAAAGGTCTTGTTTACGGTTTGCTGCTCTCAGCCCTGGGTTCTCTTATCTTCATACCTGCGGCAGACAATAATTCTTATCCGCTGCTTTTGGTGGCATTATTTGTCATAGGGCTTGGCTTCGCCCTGCAGCAGATAGTGGCCAACCCGTTCGTTGTCAACTTCGGACACCGGAAAAACGGCGCACAAAGGCTTAACCTGGCAGGAGGTATCAACTCCCTGGGTACCACCATAGGGCCTGTTATTCTGAGTCTTGCACTTTTCGGAAGTTTTGAAGCACCCAAACCGGAAACAATGGGAATAGAATCCGTCAAATTACCGGCCTATATCCTGTTCTTCCTTTTCCTGTTATGTGCCACCCTGCTCACAATCAGCAAGCTGCCCAAGGTGAGCAGCAATGAAATATTCAAGAAAGATATGGGCGCCCTGAAATACCCCCAGCTCACATTGGGAATGTTAGCCATTTTCGTGTATGTGGGCGTTGAAGTAACCATACAGAGCAATATGCCGGCCCTGCTTGAAATGAAAGAAATCAAAGGACTTGATCACAGGAAAATATCACATTTCATTTCATTGTATTGGGGAAGCCTGATGATAGGCCGCTGGACAGGTTCTGTCGCAGTTTTCCAGCTTTCCGGGATAAAAAAGATCATTGTGCAGGCCCTTGTCCCCATGGTAGCCCTTGTGATCATCTACTTTGTAAATTACCTGCGGGGAAGTGAAATAAACGATTTTCATTACTATATCCCATTTATTCTTGGCGGCACAGCCCTGCTGATCATCTCAGGCGACAACCCTTCAAAAACCCTGATGATACTAGGAACGGCAGCCACCATTATGATGATTACCGGCCTTGTAAGCACAGGGGATCTCGCGTTGTATTCATTCATGAGCGGCGGGCTTTTCTGCTCAGTCATGTTCCCATGTATCTTCTCTCTGGCAATCAATGGTCTCGGAAAGTATACCAACCAGGGTTCCTCCCTGCTAATCATGATGATTCTGGGAGGAGCGCTGATACCTCCATTCCAGGGCTGGCTGGCCGACCCGGAACAGTTGAACAGTGTTCATAAATCGTATATCGTTACGGTATTCTGCTTTGCATATCTTGCCTGGTACGGCTTCAGGGTGAGGAACATCAAGCGCGTTGACGATCACCATGATGATGTTGTCGGTGTAGGAGACCATCTAATCGGTCATTAATGCAAAACGGGGAACGGTTTTTCCTTCATACTGAACTTGTTCGGTAAACATGTGTAACGGCCGCACCCAGACAGCGCGATCGCCGTAAAGCTGCTTGTAAACCACCATATCCTCCAGGGTTTCGGAGTGTTTTGCAATGTACAGCACTTCATACTCTTTCCCCTTAAAATGCCTGTAGCGCCGGCCGGCCGAAACAACATTCATAAATGACATTACCTGGCGTTTGTTATTATATTAATCTTCTATCCATTGGAAGATAGGTACCTTCCCTGAACCGGGAACATAACCTGTAAATACCGATTCAGGACATACAAGTACATTAAATTTATCGAATAACTCCCTGTAAACCACAATGTTTTCATCCGTCTCCGTATCCGTTACAATATCCAGGAACTCGTACTTCTTGCCTGTATGATGCCTGTATCTGCCTTTTTTCAATCCCTGCATTTACCTTTTTGCCTGCAAATGTATGAAGCTTTATTAATATTCAAAACCCACCAGAATATGAAAATACTATTTTTACCTTTTATGATGCTCTTTATGATGCAGGCAGACGCTCAATGCCGCATCAAAGGAAAGATCAACAATCTTAACAACCTGAATGACAGCACGTTTAAAGTCGTTTTTATCAGGGATTGTATCCGTATAGACAGCACGTACTCACATACAGCCGGATTTTATGACAAAGCCGTCAGCATGGGGATGTACGATATTGAATTATCCAAACAGAACCATGCGCCGGTGCTGCTTAAACATATCTATATCAACAGGGGGGCCACCTCGATTAATTTCTCCGTGAAATTTAATCCCGCTCTTGTTAAGCCTGTCAACATATCTGTTGCAAATAATACTTCGACCGTTAAATCCGCTTCTAAAGATACCGTTGCTGATGAAACGGTAATTTTCAGCATCAGCAGCAAAGCCGCTGAAAAGACCACCAGTTATACGAGAAGCCCTGCAGTCACTGCCGCCGGGGCATCCTCATCCTACCGGGCTTCATCCGGTAAGGGGAAAAAGTCGATCATGCAGAAAAGCATGGCAACAAGCGAGCGAAAAACTTCATTTACCACTTCAGATGCCGAAATGGCGGAAACCACGGAAGAAAAAGCATATTTAAAGTCTGAGGATCTTTCCGGGACTCAACCGGCAACAGTTATTAAGGCAGGCCAGGTTACGGCCGGGCACTGGCGGGATATCGATCACTGGTCCGAGTGGGAAAGTACCAATGCATCTGAGCAGGTCGGCAGATTGCAGAGCGTCTGGGGTTTTTACCCAAAACACTTGTCAATGATCCGTTTTGCAGGTAACGGAAAAACTCCGCTTTCTTTCACTGCGGTTGAACTACTCGACAAACATGATAAGGTGCTATGGAGCACACGCACCGACCAGGATGGCTATGCCTGGTTCTGGCACAATGTTTTCGGCAAGAACGAATCTCCGGAGAAAATCAGGGTCATTAAAAACGGGCAGCAAAAAATCATTAACAATGCGAAGTCGTACATTAACTCCGAACAGAAGGTCAAGGTGAACTTTGACAACACGAATATGGCCCGTCTGGAAATCGCTTTTGTCGTGGACGCCACCGGCAGCATGGGTGATGAGATCAAATTCCTGCAGGTGGAACTGACAGATGTGATCAACAGGGCTAAAAAAATGAACCCTTGCCTTGACATTTATACGGGATCTGTTTTTTACAAGGATAAAAATGATGATTATCTTACAAGAATTTTGCCCCTGAACAATAATCCCGCCAACACAATTAATTTTATCGGGCAGCAATCGGCGCAGGGCGGAGGTGATTTTCCCGAGGCCGTAGAAGTGGCGATGCAGGATGCCGTTACAAGACTCAACTGGAGTGAGACTGACAATCCCAAGATCATGTTCCTCCTGCTGGATGCACCTCCTCACCAGGACAGCGTGAGCAAAGCCAAAGTGAGACAGTACACAAAGCTGGCCGC
>CALMKH010000230.1 GCA_937867025.1 uncultured Bacteroidota bacterium
TACAGGTGGAATAATGGTTTGGGATATTACCAGGTGACAAAGGATGCTTCCACTAACTTTTTCGTTGATAATCTTCCGAAAGGCAATTACCAGTTGACCTATAAACTAAAGGTGGAACAGGCTGGTGAGTTTAACAGCGGGCTGGCCACCGCCCAATGCATGTACGCACCTGAATTTGCTGCTCATAGCAAAGGCGTGATACTGAAAGTGGAACAGGATTAAATCTTAAACTTAAAACACCCGCTAATGGTGGTGGTATTTCCTGCCTTACGCGATATTATGAACTTAGTATTGCAAAAGGTCATTTCATAGGTATTGTTTGTTGCGTTGTATTTAAGGTTCAATGTCGTTGCAGGAGTACTCATTGATTCCGCCAGATATTTGTTAAATGGATTGAAAGCGTACGCGTAAAATTCAATAAATGATTCGTAGGCAGAAAGATTGTCAGACCCTACACATTTGTATACTGTACTTTGTTTGGGTTTAAATGGATATAATATAATTTTAACTTCGTCGTTATTGCTGTTAACTAAATTAAGGGTTAATGTATTATGGTCTAGTTGTACATAATGTGTTGTAGAGCTTGAGCCATATTCTAGTTCGAAATGGCCAAGAGCACTGGTTGTTTCGTTTATAGGCGGTGTGCAGACGGGTGCGATGTATGCTGGTGCTGTGTCAGGCAATGGTTTATATTCAGTAGGAGGCCTGCTATCCTCAACTTTTACACAGGAGTTGAGCATAAATACCGTAATAAAAAGGTAAAAAAAGTTCTTCATATATTATTAGTCATTAAAATGCATACCCGAAAGCAAGTGAAACGTTAAGTGTTTGTACTATAGAAGTTAAAAAATAAAGATTGGTTTCATTATAATCTTCGACGTTATAGTAGGTGTGATATTTACTGGTCATCCATAAATTAAAGGGTACATTGAAAGCAAAAGCCTTTTGAAAGAACAGGTGCGTTGAAATAAATCGTTTGGACCCGAATTCGAAGTTCGCTGATCCCATACCCAGCGTTTTGTATGTGTTTCCACCCGGATTAGAGATTTTTGCAGTTTCGTTCCGAAGCTGGTATAAAAATGAATCTTCTTCAACTTTCATGAGGTTGAATGTCAGTCCAAGCTTGAAGAATTTGCCCTGAGGCGCTATAGATCCCTTTTTCAGGCTGTAATATGATTTGGCAATACTGAAGGTCGTATTCTTATAACGCAAGTATCCTTCACGACCGATAACCTGGACAGGCTTGCCACTCTTGGTGATGTATAATTCATTCTTCCTGCTATTTTTGAATCTTAGTACGGCGTCATCGCTATAAAGGCTTCTTGTCCGCCCGGCGCAAATGGTAAAGCTTGAACGCCTGCTTACGGCCCTTTCGTAGCTGACCAGGATATTCGGATTAACCAGTTGGGTAAAGAATTCTGAATCAAAGGTGAGATTTGGCATAACCTTTATCGATACAGCATTACGGGAGCCCAGAAATCCGGGCACGCTTTTCTCAACCTGTGCGTTGGCTGCAGGAAAGCACAACAGGAACACGGGTAATATATACGGTTTCAGTTTCATTTGGTCTTGCGGCTGATTTGGTGGAAGAGAGAATAGATCTGTGAATTCAGATAGTCGGTTTTTTTATATTTGACTCGTATTTCGTCGCTTTTCACATAGTCCAGTTTTCCGGTATTGAGGTCGAATATAATGGTTGTGAGTGTAATCCTGTGAGTATGGCTTTGCTGGTAAACCACATATAATGGCAATATCGGTGGAAACAACAGTGTATATGCAATAACGGAAAAATCGAATTCTTTGCCCTCTTCAATGTAGGATATGCCCGAAAGGCATAATTTGCCGGTTCCTTTTTCCTTCACCACTTCAGAAATATATTGCGTGTTAAACAGTCTGACATCCGAGGACAAATTGTCGAGACGTTCGGTCAGCCACTCCATTATCAGGGCATACTGGTTGAATTTTTCGGTAGTGAGATCCTCCTTGTCAAGCAGGTTGAGGGGCTGCACCGCTATATTGTTCCTGCGCGCCATGTCAATATATATGTCAGCAAGCCTTAGCTCCTGGTGTTCGTTATAGAGCAGGTCCTTTTCAGGCCCTTTCCGGCCCACATACACTTTCGTAAAAAATGGATTGACAAGGATAAGGGAATCCATATTGCCTGCGTATCCGAATTTCTTGTGCCATCGTTTTATTTTTCTGGAACGATGAACCACAGCATTTTCTTCTTCCTCATCATTATGTTTGTATGTTGTTGACGCTTGTTCTATGGTTTCCTTGAAAAAGGTATTTTTGAACAGCTCAATGAAGGCATAACGGAAATAATTTTCGCTTTCGCCGGTCTCAATGTCCTGTAACCCGGTGGTCACCTGCTTTTTCTTTTTCCTTTTCAGCTTTTCTATCTTTGAGAGCGCCTGTTCATCCATATTTTCCCCCACAGGTGCCAGGGTATCAGAAGCCTTCACCGTATCGACTGCCTGGTAGAATTTTCCGATGGTAAAATCCGTGTATTTGAAAAGGTTTCTAGCCGATTCCATGAATAGGTCCCTGTAAAACGAATCGTGCATGTTCCGGGAATAGGCATCCCAGGCTGTTCTAACAGATAAAACGGCTAATTCTTCCTTGTCGAGCTTGTCAAAGAAATACACCACATTATAGAATGCTCCTTCTGCCTTTAAATTCGATTTGCCATCATCTTCAGAAGAATATTTTTCCTTATCCGCTGACAGTTTTTTGGCGGCCCTGGCGTATAGGGCGTACGCTGCAACCTTTGAGGCATATGCCGTATCGCCGTAATTATGCTTGTACAAGTGCGACAGGTAATATGCTTTTTCATATTGTGCATTGTTGATAAGGATGTAAAATAATTCGACACGCGATTGCTGCTGTATGAAACGGAAGTAATCCTCGCCGAGCTGGTAAAGGGTTGAGCCTTTAGGAAGGTCTTTGTTCTCCAGCACCTTTTCAATCTCCGATTTTCTCTTCCTGACATTGGGGTGTGACGACTCTTCGTCATCCTCATCCTCGTCAGCACTGATTTCAATGGCCTTTTTTGGAGTATAATTTCCAGGGAATTTATAAAAGCTGTCCTGGAGTTCACTGTTGCTCCATTCCACTTCATCATAAGGGAGGTAAGAATACAGGAGCATGTCAAAACCGCTGAGGACCGCTGAGGTGTTGTAAGGCGTTTTGAGGTAAAGATCCAATCCAGCCTTATCCGCTTCAATTTCATTTTCCTTGGAATAGCTGTAAATGTCCTTTAGTTTTTCTTCAAGGTTAAGTTGTTTGAATTTCCCTTTCCCCTTGATGACATCCATATTCCTTTTGTAGCTTTCCACACTATGACGCTTAATATAGTGTGATATCTCGTGACAAAGCACAAACGCCAGTTGGGCCTCATTCTCTACCTGGCTGATAAGTCCCACCGAGACAAAAATGATTCCCTGGCTGGTCGAAAATGCATTTACCGAACTGGTCTTGAGGGCATAAAACCGCAGTTCCTTCCTCAGCTGAGGATCGTTTTCCAGTATTTTATCCGCAACCTGGTTGATATAGACAGAAAGAACATCCCCGTAAAGAACCTTGCCGCTGTAAAGTATTTCATCTACCCCGAAATGTGAATTCAGCGCGAAT
>CALMKH010000231.1 GCA_937867025.1 uncultured Bacteroidota bacterium
AACAAACTTACTCCGAAAACCTCCAGGAAGGCGTTTGACCAGGTGGCTAAGGATATTGTCAATGCTATCTGACCTGGTATCCACATCCTATCTCCAGGATGTCTTTAGCGACCCGGATGGGAGCGGCAGCTGACGCCATGGATGCGCAGTACATGCATGCACGGGCAGGGTGGCGCGGAGCAAACCACTGTGCGGCATAACAGGTACAGCAGTGCATGGCGGCACTATAGCGCACAGCCGGCAAGGCGCCCCGCATATGACTTTCATTTAAAAACAGTTTTTGCCTGAACGGCCGGGAAGGAAGTATTACTTACGACAGTGAGTTTTGAGCAAGGTTTTTTCATTAGCTTTGCCCCGCAATTACACAAAATGAAAGAGATATACAGAACCCTGGCCGAACAATTGAAAAAACCTCATGGTGATTTAGCCATGCAGGTGGCGGAAAAACTCAATGAAGTGAATGAAACCATCAACCTGTTAAGCATTGAAGCGCTTGATCCTGCTCCGGGTGACAACATACTGGAGGTGGGAATGGCCAACGGCTTTTTCGTGAAAGAGATATTTAAAAGACAGCCCGACATCCATTATACAGGTTGTGATTATTCCGTTAAAATGGTATACGAGGCGAACCGTATCAATAAGGAGTTTATCGACGCCGGTAAGGCTGCATGTGTGATGGCGGAGGCTTCAAGCCTGCCGTTTGAAGACAGTACGTTCACCAAGGTCATGTCTGTGGCTACCCTGTATTATTTCGATGACCCTGAACGTGTGCTCAATGAATTCCACAGGGTTTTGAAAGAGAACGGCCTGCTGATCATTTCCATACGGCCTAAAGCGATTATGGAACTTTATGGCACGGCTGAATTTACCGGGAAGATGTTCACCAGGGAAGAGCTCTCGGATTGCCTGGTCGCCAACGGGTTCCATATTATGGCGATAAGCGAGCATAGGGAGCCTGAAATAAAAGTACTGGACGAAAGGTATCCGTCTTCCTGCCTTATTGCTGTTGCCAGGAGGAATTAGATGACCGCGCCAAGGCCTTCGGGATATTAAAGGACCTTCAGCTCGAGCGCCTTTTTAATGAACTTCACAAAGATAGGGTGCGGATTTTCCACAGTGCTTTTTAATTCCGGATGGAACTGTACGCCTATAAAGAACGGGTGTTTCGGCAATTCCACGATTTCAGCGAGACCAGTCTCGGGGTTGACACCGGTGATCATCATGCCTGATTTTTCGAAAGCCGCCGTGTATTTATTGTTAAACTCATAGCGGTGCCTGTGTCTTTCCGTGATTTTGGTCTTGCCGTATATCTTTGATGCAAGGCTGCCTTTCACGATGGCGCATTCGTAAGCTCCCAGCCTCATGGTGCCTCCTTTCTGCGTCACTTTCTTCTGTTCCACCATCATATCGATGACAGGGTTCTTGGTGATTTCGCTCATCTCGGAACTATGCGCATCTTTCAGGTCGAGTACATTCCGTGCATATTCGATCACACTGCATTGCATGCCCAGGCAGATGCCGAAAAACGGCACATTGTTTTCCCTGGCGTATTTAATGGCCTCCAGCTTTCCGTCTATGCCTCTTCCGCCGAATCCTGGCGCCACCAGTATGCCGTCGTAGTTCTTCAGCTTGTCATTCACGTTTTCGGGAGTGATCAGTTCGCTGTGGAAATATTTGACCTTTACCCTGCATTCGTTTGCAGCCCCTGCATGTATGAAGGCTTCATTAATGGATTTATAGGCATCAGGCAGTTCCACGTATTTCCCGACAAGCGCAATATTTACCTCGTTTTTGGGATGCTTCACATTTTGAAGGAATTCCCTCCACTGTTCCAGGTCGGGTTCCTGTTTGGCTGCCAGCTTCAACTTGGCCAACACCACTTTGTCGAGCTTTTCCTTCAGCATGACAAGGGGAACGTCGTATATCGTTTCCACATCGATGCTTTCTATAACCGCATTGACATTTACGTTGCAGAAAAGGGCCACTTTGCGCCGGATATCCGCATTGAGGTTGTGTTCCGTACGGCAAACCAGGATATCGGGTTTTACCCCGCTTTCAAGCAGGAAGCGCACGGAGTGCTGGGTAGGTTTGGTTTTGAGTTCTCCTGCCGCCGAAAGATAGGGGATAAGCGTCAGGTGTATGACGATCGCATCATCTTCGCCCAGCTCCCACTGCAATTGCCTGACGGCTTCAATAAACGGAAGCGATTCAATATCGCCCACAGTACCTCCTATCTCAGTGATTACTATATCGAAATTTCCCGTATCACCGAGAAGTTTCATCCTCCGTTTTATTTCATCTGTGATATGGGGAACCACCTGTACGGTCTTTCCCAGGTAGTCGCCCCTTCGCTCATTTTCAATCACGGTCTGGTAGATCCGTCCGGTGGTGACGTTGTTGGCCTGTGAGGTGGGAACATTCAGGAAACGTTCGTAATGTCCGAGGTCGAGGTCGGTTTCTGCACCGTCTTCGGTGACATAGCATTCTCCATGCTCGTACGGGTTCAATGTTCCGGGATCCACATTGATATACGGATCGAATTTCTGAATGGTGACCCTGTACCCTCTTGCCTGAAGCAGTTTGGCGAGTGATGCCGAGATAATACCTTTACCTAATGATGATGTAACGCCTCCGGTCACGAAAACGTATTTGCACTTCTGTTCCATGTGATGTATAATTATGGTTAAATGAAGTCCTGTGGTGACGTACCGAAAGATTCCCGGTCGTTTACGGCGAAAGAGGGTGCAGATAACCGGGGTACAAAGATAACTCTTTTTCTTACATCATTTCCGGATGGCTTTTCAAGAAATTTTCAACAGTAAGCAAATCCCCGGGTGTATCTATGGCCGGACTGATGAAATCGGTATCCGCCACCGTAATGCTGAAACCATTTTCCAGCCAGCGAAGCTGTTCGAGACTTTCAGCCAGTTCAAGTCCGGAAGGCTGCAGTTTTGAGAGTTGCGGAATGATATCGCTCCGGAAGCCGTACATGCCAACATGCCTGTAATAGGCATAATTATCCACCCAATTCCCGCTTTCAACCGACCGCAGGTAGGGTATGGGCTGTCTTGAAAAATACATGGCATGGTGTTTATGGTCACACACCACCTTCACAATATTCGGGTTCAACAGTTCATCATTCGTCCTGACAGGTTTGCGCAGGGTGGCTATGGAAGCGGCAGGCTGTTCAAATACCTTTACAAGCGACCGTATCTGTTCGGGGAGGATGAAAGGTTCATCACCCTGCAGATTCAGTACGACATCGTAGGTGTCTTTTGTTTTTTCAAATACCTCGAAACAGCGGTCGGTCCCGCTGACGTGCCGGTCGGAGGTCATGACACAATTGCCAAAGGCGCTGACATGATCAAAGATGCGCTGATCATCCGTTGCGACGACTACATGTGCGTCCATGCCGGCTTTTAAGGCCTGTTCATATGTCCTTCTGACAAGCGATTTTCCGGCAATGTCGACCAGGGGTTTTCCTTCAAACCTTGTTGAACCGAACCGGGATGGTATGATGATCAGTACTTTCATGCCTAGAATGATACGCTGAGACCTACCTTGACTGCAAATGCGGGAGCTTTGGGATTATTGGGGTTGTTCAGGTGGGTCAGCCTGTGAACGGCGACGATCTGAAGCACCTTGAAGATGTTCTCCACCCCATATGCCACCTCGATATACGGCTCGCGGTTGATCTGGTTGTAAATGGGGCTGACCGGACGGCCCTTGGTATCCGTGTGCGGGATGAGGTCGATGTTCTTCTGGCTTAATGTCCCCAGCACCGCCCTGCCTTCAAAGAATTCCCTCCATTTCAGTTTTTTCATAAGGGGAATACGGTTGAATATGGCGCCGTTGAAATGATGCTCCATCTTGAAAAACGCGCTCTGATCCGTGATGAATTCAAAGAAATTCATAAGGTTGTAAGCCGTCGTGCTGTAAACGAACGATTCATTGCCCCTGTGAACCTCGAGCAGCGGGTATGGGAGCGCCTCGAATATCTTGGTGCCTGAAAGCGTGAAGTCCGTGCGGCCCCAGTATCCGAAACTCAGGCCTTTTTCAACAGTGGCAGTGATCCTGTTATAATCGAACCTGCTGCCGAACACACCCTTGAAGCCCCTGGTGTAATTGATGGATAAGGCGAGCCCTCCGGGTTTGGATTGTTTCACCCTCTCATTGTCATTCTGCAGGTAATACTCCCTGGGCGCCCAGCGCAGTCCGAATGTGGCGGTGGCATTTGTAAAATCGCTCGATCTCGCCAGTGTGTCACCATAATACTGCCGTTCCTTGTATGCGAAATTAAAACCATTCACCGGTTGGAAATTATATTCTTTATGCAGGACAATGAGCTTGGCATTCCATCCCTTCACAAACTCGCTGTTGATCCAGGCCTTTGTCTCCTTGGCGCGGTTCAGCTGATTTGCGGCGTATACAGAAACGGCCGTGAACAGGTTGCTCGAGCCGTAATAATCATCTGTAACACCGATCTGCTCTACATCTTTTTTATAGGATGCGCCGACAATGGTCCACTTCCTCCTGCTGACAATCTGTTCGAGCTGACCCTTGTATTTCCACTGCTGGTCAAGGAATCCGTAAGCGCCGTAACCGCTGATGATATATTTTTTGCTGAATGCAAAATTCGTTTTGGCTCCCAGTCTTACCCTGTGTCCTTCCAGTACATTGTACCCATATAACAGGGCATAGGGTCCAAAGTCTATTTTTCCGATGGTTTTATACCCATTGAACAGGATATTGATAACTTCCACATAGTTCTTTATGACCTTTACGTTAGTGAGCGTGTCAATTTTGGCCAGGGCGCGTTTTTCGTCGGGAGTAAGTTCCTCGTGCCGCATGGTATCCCAGAACTCTTCCGATTTCATGGTGGCATCCTCATTCATTTTGATGGGGTAATCAAAGAACTTGGTCGAACGGTCCTTGTTGACCACAACTTTCTCGTATGAATTATTGAAAAGCGCTATCATGCCTGCCGATTTTTTGGAAATATCCGCAATGTCTATCAGTATCCGCGATTTAACAGGGATGTATGCCCCGGCGCTGGTCGGTTCAAGCTCCTGTGTGATCTTGAGCTTTTCCACGAAATTCAGGTTGGCTTTATTGGTGATGCTGAGCGTGAGCTTAACAAGGGCAAATGAAGAGTCTTCTATCCATACATAACCGGTAAACACAAGATCAAGGGGGTTTTTCGGACTTACTTCGATCTGGTGTATCTTGCGTGTAGTGCCCGGAAGCGCTTTGGAACTGATGAGTTTAAAGTTATAATATGTGAGAGATGATTTGCTGATCGGCGAAATAAAATTCTTCTGCAGGATAGGCAGTATATTATCGTTGAAATTATATTGCTGGAAGGTGGAGCCGAGCAATTGCGACAGGAATGTGCCGTCTTCCACGCCAACGCCCTTGACCCTTGATGCAATGATCACCTCCTTGTTCTGCCTGGGATTCTTGTTGTAGTAGAAATTGCTGAGGTTCTCTGAAATGAATATCGGCAATACCTGTTTGCCTTTCTCCTCGCTCAGGTAGGAAAGCGTGTCAAAGATACCCTCAACGCTTTTCAGGAATTTTTTATTCTTCAGTTCATCCGAAACATTATTGACCGCTATCTGTATTTTGGTGAAACTCTCACATTCGAACGAATTCAGCTTGTCCATATTGTAAAGGTTCTTGCGATCCTGGGCCTTTTCAATGATTTTTTCCCCGCGCTTTATATAATTGACCGTCCTGTAGGAGGTAAAGGTCACTACCTCTTCCATGACCATTATGACATTGATCTCGCTTGTATCGCCGGGTTTGATCCTGAATTTCTGGGTGATATACCCTATGTACGATATGACAACTGTGTCAGCCGGACCTACCCGTGTGACGGAATAGAACCCCTGGAAGTTGGACGTGACCACATCCTCATCCCCTGCAAAATAAATATTGGCTCCCGTAATGGGCTCCCCGGTTTTCTGATCGGTGATTTTACCTTTTACCATCGTTATTGCCGGGGTGATGACCGGCGTGTCGCGGGAAACACGGGTCGTATCCTGGGCATGCAAACATGAAAACAAGAAAAAAAAACAGAGGACTGGTACAAAACGCATCGATTGCAAATTTAACAGTTTCACTCAAGGTTTTTTATCCGTGTTTTGTGCTATTTGTACACGCATTTCCCGGCTAATTGTTAATAGTTCACCTTTCTGTCTTGTCATCCGTACGAATTTCCCGATCAGGTTAAAACACCTGTTGGTCAGCCGGATAGGTCTTCAGGAATGCCCTTGAATATGCGCAGGCTTTTTATGCGGTCTTAAAAATGGCAATAATTAAGTAAACTTGCATGATGAAAAACAGATTATTGCTACTTTTCATATATTCCGGCATCATTTCAGGCGCCGGCCTGAAATCGCAATGCATGCTGGCGCCGGTCGATCTTGAGAGGCTTTGTGATGCCTCTGAATATGTTATTGAAGGTAAGCTCACATTTTCGAAAACCTTTGTTAATTCCTTCAACAACAATGTCTATACGTTATACACCCTGCAGGCAGCCTCGGTTTACAAAGGCTTGCCGCCAGACACAGTGTGTATCATATCCCTTGGCGGAAGTCATGGTTTGCAAGTCACCAAAGCCAGTCCTTCAGACGAACTGAGGAATGGTTACGGTTTCTTTTTTCTGAAACGCAGCAGGTATCTGCAAGCGGATATTCCCCTTGAACGGCAGTTTGAACTGTCAGCCGCGGGACAGGGCCGCATCTGGTATGAGAACGGCCGGCTCAGCGATGCCTTTGGGCGTTACGAAGATCCTGAAGGATTTAAAAGCATGCTGGTCCTTCACACCGGGTTACCGGTCAGGCTGAATGAATTCAGCACCGGTTCCAAACGGGGTGCAAAACGGGCTACCCCCACCATTACATCGTTCACGCCCACCACGCGAACTGCCGGCACTGATTCCATCATTACCATCAGCGGCACCAACTTCAATTCGCCCCAGGGCTCGGGTTTTGTGGCATTCAGGGATGCAGATGCAGGAGGGGCTTCGTTTATATCGCCCCTGCAGAGTGATTATATCTCCTGGAGCAATACACAGATCGTTGTAAAGGTGCCCACCGGTGCGGGTACGGGAACAATAGGGGTGGCGAACAGCGACCCTGCTTCCGTCCTGTCCTCCACAAGCCTGACAGTCCCGTACAACCTCATCAACGCCACTTTTAACAATGTGCATTTCCCGACAAGGTTACAAGGCCTTAACACCGGCGCCAAAATGGTTTTCACGTTCAATACGCGTTTTTACGACTCCACGGAAGCCAAAGAGGATTTTATCACTTCCATGGACAACTGGCGCTGTAAGTCATTCATCAACTGGGATACGGCTGCATCGGTTACAAGTGCCAGCACCGCTGCAAACAACGGAACACACCTGGTGACCTGGGATTTTAACGATACGCTGTCATTGGGGGTCCTTGGGGTGGCCATATCCAACTTCAGCGGATGCATCTCGGGTGGCGACACATTCTTTTATGTGTCAGACCTCGATGTCCTGTTTAACGACCTGCCTTATACGGGATATACATGGGAGTACGGCGCAGGCGTTCCAGGCACATCGCAGTTCGATTTCGAATCTGTTGCAACCCATGAGCTCGGGCACGGTCACCAGCTGGGGCACGTGATCGACGCGAGCAAGGTCATGCATTATTCCATCGGGCCTAATGAAAGGAAAGCCACTATCAGCACCCAGGATTCATTCGGAGCTAAGAATGTCATGGCAAAGAACGTGGTGAGTGTGTGCGGCCAGACAGCGATGACGCCGCTTAACTCCACAAACTGCTCGCTCGTGGCGCTTCCGGTCGACTGGGTTGATCTGGAAGGAAGGAATCTTTCCCGGCATATTTTGCTCACATGGAAGGTGTATCATGAATATGGGGTTGAACACTACAGGGTAGCGCGCAGTGAGGACGGCATCAGCTTCAGCGAGATCGGCCGCGTGCCTTCATCCGGTGAAAACGGATCAAACCAGGTGTTGACGTATGAGTTCTCCGACAGGGATCTCCAGGCGCTAAGCAACGGAGCGTATTACCGGATACACAGCATCGATCATGACGGGGGCGAACAGGTGAGCGCCACCATATACGTGGACGAGGCCGGCAGGATGTATTTCTACGTCAGCAGGGAAGGGCATGACATCATCATTTCCTCTTCGCTTGAAGCGGGCCGGCATGATATGCACATACTGAATTCCATAGGACAGGAACTGCCATATACGGTCAACGGAAATAAGATAAGGCTGCATGGGGCGGTTGAAGGGGTTTATTATATCGTGTATTATGCGGCCGGCAAAACCTTTACGCAGAAGATTGTTGTGTTTGAGTAGCTGTGAAAGATGCTGATGAAATTTAGCATTATCATATCAGGTCCTCCAATTTCAGCGGCTTTTCTTTAGTGCTTCTTTCCGTGCAAGGTTGCGGAATGCCCCCAGGTAGGTGTCAAGGGATGTTACGAGTTTGTCTACATCCGTGTCCCGGGCTCCCGGATACAGCTGCATGACCTGTTCCCTGGTCCTTTCCAGGGTCTTTTTCGCTTCCTCGTTGCGTCCCATGGAATACAGGTCGGCCATCACTTTCAATCCCTGGTTGATGACGGCTATGCAATACAGTTTTTTTGCCTCCGCGTCAATGATAAGTTCCGGCATGCCGGTGTAATCTTCCCATTCAGGATACACTTTCTGTTCTTCCTGAACTGTTTTCCCTGTTTCCGCATCCACATGGCTCATCCTGATGATGACTGGCTCTTTTTCGATCGACTTGTCAGGTTTTACCAGGTCGAATTTGGCCAGGGCCACATGATTGGATCCCGAGTACAGGTTATTCAGCCGGTATTTTGGCCATTGCGATCCTGATGTTACAGGCTGCGGACCGTAGATATGTTTAAAAACGATTCTTTTGTTATACTCGATCTCCAGGGTCACATCTGTTGCAAGCGGCTTGAGGAGGGACATAAGCTTGCTGCTGAAAAGGGCATTGAAATCATCCGCTTCACCGACAAAATGCATCATGCCCCTGCCATTGCTGGCAAGCTGTTTCAGAAGGGCGTAATTATAATCAGCCCCTACGCCGATGGTGGTACATACGATTTTGGAATTATAGGGTTTCTGTGCATCTGCCAGCACGGCCACTTCATTTTCATCATACCCGTCGGTAAGCAGGATGACACTGTTGTTGCCCTTGGGTATATGATTCCGCAGAACAAATTCGTACCCCTGTTTCAGCGCCTCCAGCATATTGGTTCCGCCGCCTGCGTTCAGCCCGTTTATCAATGCGGTAATTTTAGCTTTATCGTTTCCAACCTTCTGTGGGGCAAGAACGATATGCATGGCACTCTCGAATGTCACGATCGACATGGTGGCATCCGGCTGCAGTTTGCTTATTAGTCCCGCCAGGGCTGTCTTCAGCCTTTCAAGCCTGTAGTAACCCGCCATTGAACCGCTCACATCCAGTACAAAGCATATGTTCAGGGGAACGGCCTTTTCCGTGCCTTGGGCCGTATAGCCCACCTCCAGTATGGCCTCACGTGATTCCTCGTTCAGTTTGCCCAGGAACCGGGTCACCATATTTACTTTCTTCGGCGCCACGGGTTTGGGATATTGTTTTTTCAGGAAATTCTCGAAATCAATAAGGAAAAGCCCGTTGGAATCCGGGATGAACAGCTCCGGGTGTTCAAGTTTCGGGTCGGGCCTGTATGCCAGGTGCATGCTGCCGGTAGCCTGCCCGAATGAGCGTGTGAGGTCTATCACATCCACATCATGCTGGAAGTCGAAATGCACCATGTACATTTTTCCGAATGGCAGCAGCGTGCCAGCTTCGCCTTTGTCATCCGTTTTGAATTTGTACACGCGTGTGCCGTTAATTTCCTTAAGGTAAATATGTTCATACTGGCAGGGCTTTCCATACCGGCTGACCTTCAGTGTATAAAAGGCCCGGCACGAGGCCGCAGCGGTTTTGCCCTTCAGGTCCTGGGTCACGGTATCCCCGTTCACGGTTTCAACAATGTCGAGTTTGTCGTACTCCTGCCTGCTTTCGAACACTATCCCGTCACGTTTTGGAAGGTCGGCCGTACCGGTGTTGAGGCACGACTCAATGTCAATGTCGAATGAGGAATAGGATGGAACCACGAATCTGGCGGTGCCCCCGGCATCCGTTATGGCCTGGTAATAGGTTCTGTCTTTTGTGTTCAGCAGGTATACTGCCACATTCGGCTGAACGATGCCATGCCTGCTTTTGACATGTATTTCCACAGTGCTGAACCCCGGCTGCTTAGGCGGTCTTGATGCGTGGGACTGCCTGATGGGGGTGAGCTTGCTCCTGTCGTACGTCTGGAGGGCAAGCCGTTTCTGCGTTTCCGGGTCATACGTTTCAGTTACGCTTTGTATCGACCTGCCGGATTGGGGCACTTTGATCGTGCGTCCGGTTTTGAAGCCGTTGATGAACAGTTGCCATTCTTCTCCCGTGTTCAGGTGCATTTTGGCTATTCCGCCTGCATCGGTTATGGCACTGAGGGTTTGATCAATGACCGGTTCATAAAGTTTTATCAGAGCAGCCGGCATGGGGCTTCCCTGGTTGCTAAGCACCCGTATGCTGAGATCGAGGTCTCCCTGCGCCATGGCACGGATGCAAAGAGTCCATAGGACAGTGGAAATAGTGTACTTCATAAGATTTACGTGTTGTAAGGTGAATAACTGCATTCAAATCAATTTATTGTTAATGCACTTATTGTGGAGTAAGTAAATTTTTTCCCGCAAATTACTGCATATGCGTTAGTGGAAGGGAAGGAGTTGGAATGTCTGTTCCAGTAAGCTTTTGATGCAATAAACAGGACTCGTTACCCGGCACCTACCATAATAACTCAAAAAGTAACAATAAGATGTTTTGAGATTCCTTGTCTGAGATTGCAGTTTATACAGATCACTTACTCCTTTCAGTCGTGAGAACGCTCCGCTTAGTTCGCATTGCAGAGCCATTGCTCAGGATGACGGCCGTTGATTTTTTAATTGGATGATTTTAGATGTTGGACAAACCTTAAAAATAATCGTCATGGCGAGGCCACAGACTTTGTCATTAACACAGCATGAGCCGCGGCCATCTGTATGTACTTCAGGTAATGAGCGAAGCGGGAAAAATCCTAAACGCCTTACGAAGACCCATTGCTCCCTCTTACATCAGGGGGTATTTTTCAAAAGCTCCAGCACCAGTTCCCAGTATTTCCTGACAGAGGGTATCTTAGCCCTTTCGTCAGGCGAGTGCGCGCCTTTGATGGTCGGCCCGAAAGATACCATGTCCATGCCGGGATATTTGCTGCCTATGATGCCGCATTCAAGACCTGCATGGCAGGCAATAACCCTGGGTTTTTCACCATGCTGTTTCTCATAAATGCCTGTCAGCAATGCAAGGATCTTTGAATGAACGTCAGGCGTCCAGCCGGGATAAGCACCGGAGAATATAACCTCCA
This sequence comes from uncultured Bacteroidota bacterium, assembly GCA_937867025.1. Taxonomy (GTDB): domain Bacteria; phylum Bacteroidota; class Bacteroidia; order NS11-12g; family UBA955; genus JABMMZ01. The sequence continues at coordinate 11,494 of CALMKH010000231.1, forward strand.
ATCCCGCCAGCTCAAATGCCGAACGAAGGGCCGCACCCAGATCATATTTGGAACTCTCAACCGATGAACGCGTAAGGCAGGCAATGGTGATCTGCCCGTCCTTTACGGTCACCTTTGCAATGTTATTCGATGTCTCCACCAGGTCGGGAATATCCGCGCTCATCCTGTATACCCCGTTATGCGCGGTATATAAAGCTTTTATAAGCGAGGTTTGTGAAGCAATGTCCATAACCTTTCCCGGCAACTCGCCCTTGCTCATGCCGATGCTCAGCTGGGGTTCGGTGGTTTTGAACTCAGCCCTGATATCACCGGCCAGGCTTTGAATATGCTCTCCGAACTCTTTCTCACGGTTTAAGGGAACAGCCAGCAGCGCTGAGCTTTCCCTGGGTATCGCGTTGCGAAGACTGCCTCCCCCGAGCTCTGCCAGGCGTATGCCGAAACTCTCAAATGCATTGTATAGCAGGCGGTTCATGATCTTGTTGGCATTGCCCAGGCCTTTATGGATATCCATTCCGGAATGTCCGCCGTTCAAACCTTTTACCGTAAGCATATATCCGCCGAATCCCTCAGGGGTGCTTTCTTCATGGTAACTGCCCGAAGCCGTTACATCCAGACCGCCGGCACAACCGATATTGAACTCGTCATCTTCCTCGGTGTCGAGGTTGAGAAGTATCCTTCCTTTCAGCAATCCGCCTTCCAGTCCCAGAGCCCCGCCCATGCCGGTTTCTTCATCCACGGTGAACAAGGCTTCAATGGGAGGATGAATAATGTCCCTGCTTTCGAGTATGGCCATGATCGTAGCGACGCCGATGCCGTTGTCTGCACCCAGGGTGGTGCCTCTGGCCCGCACCCAGTCGCCGTCAATATACATGTCAATGCCCTGCGTATCAAAATCAAACGCTGTATCACTGTTTTTCTGGTGAACCATGTCCAGGTGGCTCTGCATGATGACGGTCTGCCTGTTTTCCATGCCCGGACTGGCCGGTTTCCTGACAATCACATTATGCGCATTGTCTTCTACAGGTTCCAGGCCTATTTTCCTGGCAAAATCCTTGATGAAAGCAACTGCGCGTTCCTCCTTTTTTGAGGCTCTCGGAACGGCATTAAGATCGGCGAAATTGTTCCAGAGCGCTTTGGGCTCAAGGTTCCTGATGTCTTTATCCATGTTGATTAAAGAGTCAAAAGTAACCTTTAACACTTAAAGAAGCAAATGTGTCATGGCATGGAAGGCTCGGTAGGTTTCTTCCTGAAAACGGGCTTCCAGCTAATGCCGAAACTAAGCTGGTGTACCCAGCGCGAAGGTTTGGCTATCATGAAGGATGCTTCGGTGAAAAGTCCCAGGTAATTGAAACCGTCATTTATCAATACCAGGTCGCCCTGCAGTCCCAGCGATCCCGAAAACCGGGTTTCCGCAACTGTGGTGCCGAGCGATTCGTTCTGGTAAGCCACCTGGCTGTAGCAGAGTCCCGGACTCAGGGTGAGTTTTACGTGGTCGTAAGTTTTTCCGATGCCATAATTCATGCACAGCCTGCTGATCCTGGCATATCCGTTTTCCATCGCCGCCCTGTTCAGGCTGAGGTTAAGGCCGAAATGAACAAAATTTGAAGCGTCGGCATAACTTTCCCCGGTTACTTTGCCGTAAAAGCCGGGGTATGACATCCTGAAACTGTTAATAGACGTGTCGGCGACCGGTTTCATATGGAGGCCATTGATGCCGAGCTGGACAATAACCGCACTCCTGGGCACTTCAATAGCCCTGGCTTGCAGGCAGGCAATGATTAGGAATGGGAAACATATCCTGGCGTTCATGTGGTGATGTGTGTGGTTGTCAGTACGGACAGGGCAAAATTAAGTGAAATGAAGGTCGGATTATTACATTTAGACAGGTTTCTTTTATATCAGGGTGTATAAGTCCGCTTTTGATAGCTAGCTTTTTAGGTAGTCTGAAGGCAGAAATTCCGTTTCAAAATTCAATTTGATTTATTAAAAATATCTCTTACCTTTGCACCCCGCAAGAAAAGGAGAACTTGCGTTAGTACATTTTATGGCAACTAAATTAAGATTACAGCGTCATGGACGCAAAAAACAAGCCTACTACTACATTGTGGCGGCAGATTCACGTGCTCCGAGAGATGGTAGATTTATTGAAAGGATTGGCGATTACAACCCTAACACCAACCCTGCAACAATTAACCTGGATCTCACTAAAGCAGTGAAATGGTTAGACACCGGTGCTATCCCTACGGATACAGTGCGTGCTATTCTTTCTTACAAAGGTGCAATGATGTTGCATCACTTACACGGAGGCGTTAACAAGGGAGTATTCACTGCCGAGGAAGCCGACGCAAAATTCCAGGCATGGATGACAGAAAAAGAATCAAAAGTTCAGAGCAAACGCGAACGTCTGGCCAGCGCCAAAGCTCAGACTAATGCTGAAAAGCTGAAAGCTGAAGCCAAGGTGAAGGAGGCAAGGGCTGCGGCCATTGCTGCCAAAAATGCGGCTGCTGAAACCAGTGCTTCTGAAGAACCTGCTGAAGAAGTGACATCTGCCGATGAGGTAAACACTTCTGAAGACACTGCCAACACGACCGAAAGCGATACTCAGAACGAAGCATAATTCATACTGTTTATTCCAAGGAATGAACGGAAAAGCATCAAATATTCATCAAAAACCCACCCGAAAGGTGGGTTTTGTTTTAAAGCCGCATGGTTTTAATGGTAAACTGCGTATTGCCATTGAAGATGAGGATTATGACCCGGCCGGTTTTCTGCTCATCAGTGTCAATGATAAATTTGTGCCATTCGCCATTGAAGAATTTAATGAAAAAGCAGCATTGGTTAAGCTTCATGGCATTGATACGCTGGAGCGTGCAGAGGAGCTTGCCGGTCACAGCATCCTCGAACTTGCCGCTGACGGGCAGGATGAACCGCAAGGATTGGAAGGTTATACCATAACCGACCGGAACAGCGGGCAGACATTTGACGTGACCGGAATATCGTATTTGCCAAATAATACATTGATAGAGTTCAGGAACGGATACAAAGATTCGTTGATTCCTCTTCATGAGGACCTGATCGTTGAGATTGACCATGAAAACAGGACTATTTTAGCGGATTTTCCCGATGGAATATTAGATTTGTAGAATGAGGATCGATATTATTACTGTACAGCCCGCACTGCTCGATGGTCCGCTAAACCACTCCATGATACAGCGCGCAAAGGATAAGGGCTTTGCTGAAATACATATCATCAACCTGAGGGACTATGCACTCAACAGGTACGGTCAGGTGGATGATTACCAGTTTGGCGGAGGAGCGGGAATGGTGCTGATGTGCGAACCGCTTGCCAAAGCCATCGATTCGCTGAAAGCGGAAAGAAGTTATGACGAGGTTATTTATACCTCGCCGGATGGTGAGCTCTGGAATCAGAAAGCGGCAAATGCTCTATCGCTAAAGAACAATATAATTATACTTTGCGGTCATTACAAAGGAATAGATGAACGTATCAGGAACCTGTATGTGACAAAGGAGGTTTCTATCGGCGATTATGTCCTGACAGGCGGGGAACTGGCCGCAGCCATTATTAGCGATAGTATTATCCGCTTGCTTCCGGGCGTTCTGGGTAATGAGGAATCCGCCCTGACGGACAGTTTTCAGGATGGCCTCCTGGCGCCTCCGGTATACACCAGGCCAGCCGAATTCAGGGGGATGAAAGTGCCCGAAGTCCTGCTGTCAGGCAATTTTAAACTCATTGAAGAATGGCGTATGAGTCAGGCGGAACAACGCACACGGGAAAGAAGACCCGATATTTACAACCAATATTATAATGACACTCAAGCTCACTAAACCACTGGTCATATTTGACCTTGAAACGACAGGGATCAATACGTCCAAAGACCGCATAGTAGAACTTTACATGATAAAGATAATGCCCGACGGGAGCAGGACCGACCTGGATATGCGGTTTAACCCTGGCATTCCGATTCCGCCTGAAATCACGGCTATTCATGGTATCAGTGATGCAGATGTTGCAGGTTGCCCGACCTTTAAGCAAAAGGCTGCGGAGCTCAACCAGTTTTTGTTGAACTGTGATTTTGCGGGTTTCAACAGCAATAAATTTGATTTCCCGATGCTTGTCGAGGAGTTCTACAGGGCCGAGATCGATTTTGATATCAGCAAGAGGAAATTCATTGATGCCCAGAAGATATTTCACATCATGGAACCCAGGAACCTGGCCGCCGCCTACAAATTCTATTGTGGCAGGACGCTTGAAAATGCACATAGCGCAAAAGCGGATACGGAAGCCACCTGGGATATCCTGCAGGCCCAGCTCGACCGGTACACAGAACTGGAACCCAATGTCGATTTTCTGCACAAGTACAGTGGTCAGGGTAACCTGGTCGACCTGGCAGGAAGGATGATCTTTAACGAAAAACAGCAGATCGTCTTCAATTTCGGAAAACATAAGGGGAAAGTTGTCATCGAGGTTTTTAAAAGCGATACGGGTTATTACGACTGGATGATGAACGGAGAATTCCCTCTGCAGACCAAGAAAGTGCTGACACAGATCAAGCTTAGCTTACTGAATACCAACAATAATGGCAAGGGCTAACCTGAAGGACTGGATCATATATGAAAATGATGATGTCCTGGCCATCAACAAACCTCCGCATATATCTTCCCTGCACGAACGTTTTGAGAGCGGGCAGGAATCCGTTGTTGAGCTTGTGAAAAAGGAAAATCCCGGATATAGCCTCTGCCACCGGATCGACCGGGAAACATCCGGGGTCTTGCTGGTGGCCAAGAACCCTGAAGCTTACAGGCATATCGCGATGCAATTCGAAAAAAGGACCGTTTCAAAAGTGTATCATGCCATGGTTTCCGCTTCTGTGAATATAGAGGCGTTGATAGTCGACCTCCCGTTATATACGGATAGTAAAAGACGGGTACAGGTTTCAAAGAAAAACGGGAAGGAGTCCTTGACGGAATTCAACACCATCAGGCAGTACAGGCATTTCAGCCTGCTGGCCTGCAAACCGTTCACAGGCCGCCTGCATCAGATAAGAGTGCATGCTGCATCGCAGAATTTGCCACTGGTTTGCGACGTGCTGTACGGTGGGAAGATTCCTTATTTAAGCGACATCAAACGCAAGGTCAAATCGGATATGATCGGTGAGAGCGGGGAGAAGAAGCCCCTCATCAATCGTGTTGCCCTGCATGCCTTCAGTATAGAGTTTGACAGTCCTGCAAATGGAAAAACGTATATAGAGGCCCCCTATCCCAAAGATTTTGAGGTGCTGATCAGGCTGCTGGAAAAATATGATTCCACGGATTGAAATATGCCGGCTTGTACGTTAAAACATCTTCTGTTATTTGATATTCATCCTTCAAATCCGTGCACTTGGTAGAAAATCTCTGTTTTTTACAAATCTTCCTTTAATTTTGATCCCGATATGAAACACCGCATCCGGGAACTGTTTGATTCGCAGGCTTTGCTTAGTGACGAAGAATGGGAGCTTTTTGTGTCTAAACTGGAGCATAAGGCTTTTAATAAGGGCGCCATGATACTCAGGGAAGGCGATGTGGAGAATTACCTTTCATTTATCGCCAGGGGCTCGGCACGGCATTATGTATATGATGCCAAATGCGATGAAATATCAGTCGGCTTTTGTTCATCAGGCAGTTTCTGCAGCAGTTACAGTTCTTTTATCATGCAATCTCCGTCATCGGTCAATGTAGAGGCATTGGAGGATATTGAATTGCTGCGTATGTCTTATGAGGATCTCCAGTACCTTTATTCGTGTTCCCACACAGGTGAGAGGCTTGGAAGGATCAACGCGGAGCTTTACCTGGCCCGCAAGGAGGAACGCGAAATTATGCTGCTGACCATGTCGGCTCAGGAACGTTATATCCATCTGCTGGAGAATAACCCTAAACTTCTCGAACTTGTTAAACTGGAACATATTGCCACCTACCTCGGCATTACACCTCAGAGCCTTAGCCGGATTCGCAAGGCCGTTGCCATTTCTTAACATTTGGTAATTTTTTTCCTGTCTTTAACAGTTTGTTTTGTAATATGAAAAATACAATACTCTTTATAGGAATGTTCCTAACTGTCGCTTTGCAGGCACAGGATTTCAGGCAAACGGTCAAAGGACGCGTCATAGACGGTCAGTCGCAGTCGCCTGTCAGTGAAGCACTGGTGGAGGTTCTGGACTCAGGAAACAATGTGATGGCAAAGGACACCACGGATGAAAAAGGATATTTTTTTATGGCGAATGTGCCTGTGGGAAGAATCGGCATCCGTGTCAGTTCAGGATTGTACCTTGAATTCAGCTCAGCCAATATTGTTCATAATTCAGGTAAGGAAACCGTGATGGACATCGAACTGACCGAACGTGTGAATGAACTGAAAGGGGGCGCTGTAAAAGCGAAGAGGAACCTCAATAACAGCAATATCAGTCTCAGCGCAAAAAGTTTCGACGTGGAAGATACCAGGAGGTACGCCGGCAGCCGGAACGATCCTGCCAGGATGGCCAGCAATTTTGCCGGTGTGGTTGGCAATAACGATTCGAGGAACGATATTATCATCAGGGGGAATTCGCCGCAGGGCCTGCTTTGGCGAATGGATGGGATTGATATGCCTAATCCAAGCCACTTCGGGTCTATGGGCGCAACCGGGGGGCCTGTGACCATACTGAACAATAACGTATTTGCAAAATCCGATTTTATCACCAGCGCTTTTCCTGCCATGTACGGGAACGCTACCGCAGGCGTGTTCGACCTTCAGATGAGAAACGGCAACAAGGGTAAAATGGAATATACGGGCCAGATAGGTTTCAATGGTTTTGAAGCAGGCGCCGAAGGTCCGGTCAACCGGACGAAAAAATCGTCTTTTATTGTTAACTACAGGTATTCCACCCTCGCATTTCTGCAAAAGCTCGGCCTGAATTTCGGCACCGGAACTGCCGTGCCGTATTACCAGGATATCACATTTAAAGTCGACCTGCCTATGAAACGGGACAAGTTCAGCATATTTGGCATAGGTGGCCTCAGTCATATACATTTTACAAATGATGACAGCCAGGATTCAACTAATTTTTACAGCAACGGGAACCAGGATCTCAAATACAAAACAAGGATGGGTATTACCGGTATGTCCTACACGCATTTCATGGGGAAGAACATGTATATAAAGACCTCCCTTGGAGCTACCTTCACGAGCGTCAAAAACGTGCTCGATTCCGTGGCGCCTAATGCAAGGTTCGCTATTTACCGCGACAATTCTTCCGCTTATCGCCTGATCCTTAATTCCATGTTTAACAGGAAAATCAACGCACAGAACAATTTTTCAATCGGTATAAATGTCCAGGATATCGGTTTTCATTTTAATGACAGTGTCAGAAACAGTGATCATACAGGATTCAAGGCCCTTCGCAACAACAACGGCAATACATGGCTCTTGCAATCCTATGTGCTTTACCAGTATAAATTCACCAACCGTACAACCCTCAATAGCGGTTTGCATGCCCAGATGCTGACATTGAATAATTCTAATGCGGTGGAGCCCAGGCTGGGTCTCGTACACCAGTTGAGCTCCAGGAAAAGAATTAGTGCCGGAGCCGGTCTGCACAGCCAGATGCAGAATATGCAGGTGTATTTTCTGAAAACTGTCGTCAACGGACGCGAATACCAGACCAATCTCGACCTCGGTTTTACGAAATCCATCCACAGTGTTATAGGATACGATTACACGATCAGCAAAACCTGGCGGGCAAAAATAGAAACCTATTACCAGTACCTGTATAAAGTGCCCGTGACATCATACCCGTCCTATTATTCGGTGATTAATGAAGGCGCTGATTTTAACAATCCGAACACCGACAGCCTTGTGAACGAAGGGACAGGCAAGAATTACGGCGTGGAGTTTACGCTGGAAAAGACATTCGACAAAGGGTTCTATATGCTGAATACACTGTCCGTTTATGAATCGAAATATACCGGCAGCAACGGTATTGAGCGGAACACGGCGTTTAACGGCAATTATATTCTCAATGTCCTGGCAGGCAAGGAAGTAGTGCTGAGCAAAAAAAATACGCTGGCGTTCGATACAAAGGGATCTCTGGCCGGCGGAAGAAGGTATACGCCGATTGATGAGAATTTGTCCAGGCTGCTGCACAGGCAGGTGAATATTGAAAGTGAAACATTCGCCAGACAGTTCGAACCGTATTTCCGGATTGATTTCAAGATCAGTTACAGGCGCAGCGGCAGGAGGATCCTACAGGAATGGTTTGTGGATATTCAGAATATCACCAACCAGAAAAACATCTTTGTAGAGATATTCAATTCCCGCACCGGAGAGATTAACAGGCAATACCAGCTCGGGCTATTTCCGAATTTTAATTATCGCGTGAACTTTTAAAAACCCGAATGTATTTACCGCGCCGATTTTCGTAATATTGCCGAATGGACTATCTGTATGATGACAATCTGGTCTCTCCACGCCTTTACACACGTAAGCTGACGCTTGAACACGTTCCTGCCTGGTCGGAGTTTTTCACTTCGGATGAAACTACGGAATTCCTGAAACCGCATGTGCTTGAAACGCCTGAACTCAGCGCCAGGCAATGGATCAGCGGGCAAATGGACCGTTATGCGGGTCACGAGTACGGCCTGCAGGCCCTGTTTGACAGGAATACCCACGATTTCATAGGGATGTGCGGGTTATTATTGCAGGATATCGACGGCAGCAAACAGCTGGAGGTGGGTTACCATATGCTTAGAAAATATTGGGGCAGGGGATATGCGCCTGAAGCAGCGCGCATCTTCATGGATTATGCATTTAACAGCTTGGGTAAGGATACGATTATTTCCATCATTCATGTTGATAATGTCAAATCCCAAAGGGTGGCGCAAAAGAACGGTCTCACCAGGGACAAACAAGTGCATTTCAAAAACATCGACGTGTGGATATACCGTATCAACAGGGAAGAGTTTATTAACCAGGCCTGAGCCATTCATGCCTGTTTAAGTGCTACTCCCGTATCTTTGATCTTAATTCCTGAATCTTGATTCAAAATTCTTAAATTGTTCATTATCTTTGCCTCATGAATATTGATCAATTAAAAGATATAAAGAGCCGTGTAGAGGCTTTGGGGAGGTATCTTTGACGTCGCTCAGAAATTGGCGCTGATAGAAGACGAAGAATCACAAACACTGGCACCTGATTTTTGGGATAATCCTGCAAAGGCTGAAAAACATCTCAAGAAGATAAAGGAGAAAAAATACTGGACCGAGGCCTACAAGCTCTGTGAGACGGCTGTTGCCGACCTGGATGTCCTCAAGGAATTTGAAGAGGCGGGCGCTGCCACTCCCGAAGAGGTGGACGCTGCTTACGGGCATGCCCTTCACCTCATAGAGGATCTGGAGATGAAAAACATGTTGCGCAGCGAGGAAGACAGGCTGGGCGCCATACTGACCATCAACAGCGGGGCAGGTGGTACGGAAAGCTGCGACTGGGCCGAAATGCTGGCGCGCATGTACCTGATGTGGGGCGAAAAGAACGGTTATAAGGTGACTGAAATGGACAGGCAGGATGGGGATGTGGCCGGTATAAAATCCATAACCTTTGAGTTCGAAGGGAATTTTCCATACGGGTACCTGAAAGGTGAAAGCGGAGTGCACCGCATGGTGCGCATATCGCCTTTCGACAGCAATGCCAGGAGACACACCTCATTTGCCAGCGTTTATGCTTACCCGCTTGTCGATGAAGACATAGTCATCAATATCAACCCGGCCGATGTGGAAATGCACACCAGCCGAAGCGGCGGAGCAGGCGGGCAGAACGTGAATAAGGTGGAGACCAAGGTGCAGCTTACACATAAACCGACCGGTATAGTGGTAGTGTGCCAGAAGGCCAGGTCACAGGGAGAAAACCGTGAATTGGCCATGCAGATGCTTAAATCACAACTCTATGAAATGGAGCTGAGAAAGAAAAATGAAGCCAGGGATGCCATTGAAGCCGGTAAAATGAAAATCGAATGGGGTTCGCAGATACGCAACTATGTGTTCCATCCCTACAAACTGGTAAAGGATGTAAGGACAGGCGTTGAAACAAGCAATATCCAGGCCGTAATGGACGGACATATCGATGAATTTATCAAAGGGTATCTGATGGCCTTGGGGGGAACACAGACAACAGTATGACTACCATAATATGTATTAACACCAATAACAGCAACTAACTGTACAATGAAAAAATTATTCATCCTCACTTTTGTCATTTTCCTGGTTTCATGCGGGAACAATGCCGAAAAACAACTCAGGGACATCAGGCAGCTTCAGGCAAATAAAAGCCTCAGGACCAGCGACACCCTGATCAATTCCTATATCCGCTTTGCCGATCAGTTTCCTGATCACGACAGTGCTGTCAGGTTCCTCTTTAAAGCGGCAAGGGCCAGCGTCAGGGCCAATAAGATCATGCAGGGCATCAGGCTGGATGAACGCATAATAGAAAAATATCCGAAAGATACGATGTACAGGCCGGAATCCATGATCAACGCGGGAATGAACTATTCTCATATGCCTGATGTGGCCAACGCCAAGAAACTATGGGAAATGTTCCTGAAGGAATACCCAGGCCATCCCCGGTCTGCCGATATCCGTATCATGGCGGAAGAAGCAGGCATGAGCGAGGAAGAAAAAACAAGAAGGTTCTGGGAGCGTTTTGAAAAACTGAGAATGCAGGATTCCATAGCCAGGGCTGGAAAAATACAATAAACCTTATGTCTGTCAGGCTTGTAGAATGTCCGCGCGACGCCATGCAGGGATTCCATCACCAGATTGCCACATCTGACAAGATAGAATATATAAATGCATTGCTGGAAGTTGGCTACGATGCACTCGACTGCGGCAGTTTCGTGTCTGCAAAGGCAGTTCCCCAACTGGCAGATACCGACACCGTTCTCAGGAGCATTAACAGGGGAAACATGGGAACCAGGTTGCTTGTCATTGTAGCCAATGAACGCGGAGCGGAACAGGCCTGTAATTTTGATAATGTGGATATTGTCGGGTTCCCGTTCAGTATTTCAGAACAGTTTCAGATGAGGAATACGAACCAGGGGATATCTGACGCCATGCATCGCCTGAAAGAAATCAAGTCTATCTGTGATCAAGGCAATAAACAGTTGCTGGTATACCTTTCAATGGGTTTCGGCAATCCGTACGACGACGAATGGTCGGTGGGAATTGCTATTGACTGGTGTAAAACGTTATCAGGTATGGGTGTACGGCATATTAACCTTGCAGATACGATAGGAGTGGCCCGCCCCGGCGATATACGCTCCGTATTTTCAGCCTGCCTTTCGCAGATGCCTCAGGTGGAATTCGGTGCCCATTTTCATACCCGGCCGGACAATTATCTTCAGAACATTACGGCAGCCTATGAATCGGGCTGCAGGAGTTTTGATTCAGCCATAAAAGGTTTCGGGGGCTGTCCTTTTGCAACCGATGAACTCACCGGTAACCTGCCTACCGAATCATTGCTTTCATTCCTCGAAAGCATGAAAGAATCCACAGGCATCAACCGCCAGGCTTTTGATAAGGCTTACGCAATCGCCAGCCGCATTTTTATCTGAAAGCGTTTATAAGTGCAATAAACGCTGCACTCCCGGTTATTCAGTCTTATCATGCCCGTAATTCATATATCGTAATTCGTAAATTATTCTTTAATTTTGCACCTTAATGCAAAGATCGGTCGCCTTTTATACTCTTGGGTGTAAACTAAACTTTTCGGAAACCAGTACCATTTCAAGACAGCTTGAACAAGGAGGTTTCACGAAAACAGAATTTACAGACAAGGCGGATATCTACGTGATCAATACATGTTCTGTTACCGACCATGCTGATCGCAAATGCAGGAAAGTGGTAAAGGAGGCCCTCAGGTTCAATCCTGAAGCATTTATTGTGATAATAGGGTGTTACGCGCAGCTTAAACCCGCCGAAATAGCAAATATTCCAGGTGTAGACCTTGTATTGGGCGCGGCAGAAAAATTTGATCTTATAAATTATCTTTCCGATTCATACAAAAAATACGATAAAGCTTCTGTTTATAATAAAAACATTAAAGAAACCAATAGTTTTGTTCCCGGTTTTTCAGTAGGTGACCGCACACGTTCCTTTATGAAGGTTCAGGACGGATGCGATTATTTCTGTTCATTCTGCACCATACCCCTGGCACGCGGGCGCAGCCGAAGCCATACGGTGGAGGAAACGATCAGGGTGGCCAGGGAAGTTGCCGCAACGGATGTAAAGGAAATTGTGCTTACCGGGGTTAATCTTGGTGATTTTGGAGTTCAGAACGGCGAAACTTTTTACGACCTGGCGCTGGAACTGGAAAAACTGGAAGGGGTCAGCCGTTTCAGGATATCTTCCATTGAACCCAACCTGCTGACGGATGAACTCATTGCGTTTGTGGCCGGTTCACAGAAGTTCATGCCGCATTTCCATCTGCCTTTGCAAAGCGGATCCAACACAATACTTAAGAGCATGCGCAGAAGGTACGAAAGGGAGCTTTATGCCGAAAAGGTCGCGCGTATCAAGTCGCTTATGCCTCATGCTGCCATCGGGGTGGATGTTATTGCGGGTTATCCGGGTGAAACAGATGTGGAATTTCTTGAAACCTATCATTTTATTAACGGGCTCGATGTCTCTTATCTGCACGTGTTTCCTTATTCGGAAAGAAGCAATACCACGGCAGCCAAATTAAAAGGGAAAGTGCATCAGTTCCTTCGTAACGAACGCACAGATATGCTCCGGATACTAAGTGAAAAAAAGAAGCAGGCCTTTTATCAGCAACATATTGGCCGTGAAGCAAAGGTCCTTTTCGAGCGTGAGCGGACCGGAGATAAAATGTATGGCTTTACTGAAAACTACATAAAGGTGGAAGCCGATTATGATCCGCTTATCGTCAATGAGATTTCCACAGTTCACCTGGCGGGAATCAGCTCCGAAGGAACTGCTCTCGCTGAAATCAATTATTCAAATCCAATAGCTATACATGTATCCTAACTTTTACTACATTTTCAAGGACTGGTTCGGTATTGAACTGCAGTTCCTGAAACTTATCAATTCATTCGGTTTTTTTGTTGCCGTTTCGTTTCTTCTGGCCAATATATTTATGGGCAAAGAACTGAGGCGGAAATTCAGGGACGGTATTCTGGGGGAGGGCCGCCTGATGCGTTATTGGGTTGGGAAGCCTTATACCCGGGCAGATTATATCACTTCCGGAATTACCGGGTTCATTCTGGGGTTCAAATTCCTTCCGCTCGTTTTTGATTTTTCCCTTGCAGCTGAAAATACGCAGGAATACCTGTTGTCTGCACAGGGCAGTTTCCCAATGGGAGTTGTCGCTGCAGCAGCGTTTCTGGCATTTAATTACTGGCTGGATAAAAAGCAGAGGCTTGAGGAGCCTGTCGAAAAAACCAGGATTGTCGACCCATCCCATTATATGGGCGAATTAACGCTTGCCGCATTTGTTGGTGGTCTTATCGGCGCCAAACTGTTCCACATACTTGAAAACCTCTCGGAGTTTATGGCAAATCCGGTGGAATCCATTATTTCTTTCAGCGGGCTTACATTTTACGGAGGTCTCATTGTTGGCGGTGCGGCAGTGTTGTATACTGCAAAAAAACGCGGTATTCCGCCTTTGCATATGCTCGATGCCGGTGGCCCGGCCATGATGCTGGCTTACGGGGTGGGCAGGATCGGGTGCCATGTCAGCGGCGACGGCGATTGGGGTATCGTTAATACGTCCCCCAAACCTTCATGGATGTCTTTTTTGCCGGACTGGATGTGGAGCTATGATTATCCCCATAATGTCAATGGTATCGGGGTGCCTATTCCAGGTTGCGAAGGACAGCATTGCACACATCTGGTACCCCCTGTATTCCCTACACCTTTTTATGAGACGGTCATGGCCCTCGTGTTATTCATGATACTCTGGGGTTTAAGAAAACGTCTTCGTTATGCCGGCTTGCTGTTTGGATTGTATCTGGTGATGAACGGACTTGAGAGGTTCCTGATTGAAAAGATACGTGTTAATACCATTATGGACTTCCTGGGCATGAAAGTTACGCAGGCAGAGATCATCTCCGTCTCCTTAATGATAGCGGGAGTGGTATTGACTGGGCTTGCACGTTATTGGAAGGTGCCGACAAAGAAACCGGTCAATCCTGGCACGACACTTGAATAAACAATCTATTATGAAGAACATGTGGCTTGTTTTACTGATTCTTGCTTCATCGGCCAATGCCCAGAGCACTGCCGATTCAAGCAATGCAGACACCCTGATCAAAAGAAAACGCAGCGACGTGAAAGTGACATACGAGATTCACGGAACCGACACTGTACCTGTATATCTTCTCGAAAAAATGAACTTTACTGTCAGCGGTTCAAAAACAGCGAAGGAAAAAGAAGATTTTAACAAGCTGTACCGGTGGGTCAGAAAAGCCCTGCCATATGCCAAGCTGGCAGCATTCAGGCTTCAGTTGATGGAAGACAACCTCAACCTTCTTACTTCTGAAAAAGCAAAGAAAAAATATATTAAACAATGCGAAAGGTCCATAAAGAAACAATTCATGGACGATTTGAAGAATCTGTATGTCGAGGAAGGCAAGATTCTGCTAAAGCTGATTCACCGCGAAACCGGCAAGACAAGTTTTGATATCATGAAAAATTATGGCGGAACCATCGAAACTGTATTTTATCAGGCAATGGCTAAGACTTACAACGCGAATATGAAAGCCACATACGACCCGGTTATAGACTACCAGATTGAAGAAATCATCAAGTCACTGGAAATAGAAAATGTCCAAAAAAATTAATGTACTCGCATTTGCGGCTCATCCTGACGATGTGGAAATATCCATCTCAGGTATTATGCTCAAGCATAAGGCTGCCGGACTTACAACAGGTATTATAGATCTTACCGGTGGAGAACTGGGAACAAGGGGCAGCGCTGAACTGAGGGCTGAAGAGTCGGCAAAGGCGGCGCGGATACTAAACCTGGATATACGCGAAAACCTCGGATTCAGGGATGGCTTCTTCGAAACAGATGAGCGTCATCTGCTGGAAGTGGTGAAAATGATCAGGAAATATCAGCCGGATATTATGCTGATAAATGCGGAATCGGACAGGCACCCTGATCATGGCCGGGCTCATGAACTCGTGAAACGCGCTGCTTTTCTGGCAGGGCTTGTCAAGATTAAAACAAGTGTGGACAATACGGATCAGTCACCCTGGAGACCGCAAACACTTTATTCTTATATTCAGGATTATCACCTGGAACCTGATATAGTCGTGGATGTGACGGCTTTTTGGGAACGCCGCATGGAAAGCCTTATGGCATATTCGTCCCAGTTTTATAACCCGGCCTCAGGAGAGGCGGAAACACCTATTTCTACAACAGGATTCCTTAAGCATATTGAGGGGCGCAGTCACCAGTTTGGCAGGCTTATCAATGTCACACATGCTGAAGGATTGCGAAAGGTAAGGCCCGTCGGTGTAGACCTCTTAACCCATTTGCTCTGATCATGAAAAAGCTGCTCCTGGTCTTTTTAGTGCTGGCAGGATTAAGCGCATGGATATGGATATATTTCCTCACTTCATTTAAGGAACCTGTGTTTGTCGGAATGAAAGACATACATGTGGTCCGGTCGGAAGGTACGCTGGCAGAGGTTCTTGCCGTAGCGGTCTTTAACAATCCAAATACCATTTCAGCTACATTGATCAACACTGAACTCAGGGTGTATTCAAACGATGTTCTTGTAGGCCAGGTTTCCCAGACCCACGTCAGTGAGATTCCCGGAGAAAAGGATTTTGAAGTGCCTTTGAAATTCACAACGGATTTACTGAAACTGGGAATGAGCCAGAGCATTTCAGGACTGCTTGAAAAGGTGATCAGTGAAGAGCGCATGGTGCCTCTGCGTTTCGACGGTTACTGCCGCATAAAAAGCGGAGGGGAGACTTACAAAATACCCATTTCATACGAAGACAAGCTGATGTTCAGATAACTGGAAAATACTCATGACGGTAAACATGCCTTTTCACAGTGTTTTCTTAAGAAAATTATATATATTTGCTTACGATACATGTTAAAGACAGTTTTAGTTTTTATCAGTGTTTTTCTTTGCGTCAGCGGCGCAAAAGGTGGCTCTTTGAATCCAGTAAAACCGGATTCTTCTGCAAGACCCACCTCAGTCATGTATGTGTTTGAAGGGTCTGACTGGTGCGCCAGTTGCCTGCGGTTTAAAAACAAAGTTCTGAACGACTCGGCTTTTCGCGCTGCACTCGATTCTGCTTATACCCGTATGGAATTACTCGACTTTCCTCAAAGGAAGAAATTGACGGAACAAACTGTCAGCTATAATAATGAAATGGCGGAAAAGCTTGGGTTTAATGGAAATTTTCCGACAATTGTTGTGTACTCCCTTAAGAATAATAAATTCAGAACCCTGAATTATCGCAATGAAGAAGCCCCGGAATTTCTTCAGGTCCTGTTATCGGAATTGAAATCTCTCAATGAATGAATACCGTATACAGGCAAAACTAATGGGTTCCTTGTTCGAACTGATAGTGGGGCATGAAAATGAAAAAGAAGCCAGGTTTTTTCTAGATATCGGTGTACGTGAAATTGAACGCATTGAAAATAAACTTTCGGAATTCAGGGAACATACGTTTACAACGTTATTAAATACCAACGCCGGGGTAAAACCGGTTCAAACCGATAACGAGGTGTATGGATTGCTGGAAAGGTGCCAGCGCATTTCAGCCCTTACCAGGGGCGCATTCGATATCACGGTGGGCCCCTTGAAAAAACTATACCGGTTCAGGAACTCTGAATTTTCGTTGCCATCAAAGTCCTCGGTAGATGAAGCGCTTGGCAAAACGGGATACCAATATCTCAGACTCGATCCAACGGATCGGTCGGCATATTTGTCAAAGAGGCATATGTCTGTTAGTTTTGCAGCGGTAGGAAAGGGTTATGCCGCCGACTGTGTTAAAAGGCTCTGGATGGAAAAAGGACTAGCGTCAGGTGTTATAAGCGCCAGCGGCGACCTGACTACCATAGGTTGTAAACCGGACGGGTCGCCCTGGAAAATAGGAATAGCAGATCCGGATAATACACAGGATATGCTGGTCTATATACCGGTGCATAATGCTTCAGTTGCCACATCGGGAGATTATGAACAGTATTTTATGCATAAGGGCGTCAGGTATTCGCATACGATAAATCCGGTAAGCGGTATGCCCGTAACAGGCATCAAAAGTGTAAGCATTGTAAGTCCGAGCGCTGAGCTGTCCGATGCCCTGGCAACTGCAGTATATGTCATGGGCGTGAAAACCGGCCTTGACTTTATCGGTCAGCTGCCCGCTACGCATTGTCTTATTATTGATGATCATGATCAGATGCATTATTCAAAACACATAGAAATTCAAAATGAAAAATAAGAACATTTGCCTTGCCGGCTTCTTAATCCTGGCACTTTCGTCCTGCAAGAGTGTAAAGCCGTATGAAATGGTTTACATTAACGATCCGGAAATGGAGATGGGACATTCGCAGGGGAAGAATTTCGAGAATTATATTGAATCAATAAGGGAAGGAGCAAGTCCTGCGGGAAATACAAAGTCCAGCGGAGGATGCGGATGTAACTGATCATGAAGCAGCGATTTTTTTTGGCCGGTCTCCTTGCCTCTTGTATGTTGTCAGCAAAGGCACAGAAAAAAGATACGTTTACAAGGAGGGAAAAACTCAATAAGACCGAGATTGAATTTGTCTATGGCCATTATATGCAGGATGGGAATAATTCAGCTGTTACCGGAGGGGTAGGCACCGAAAAGCTGACCGTATTCTCTCCTGTTTTAAAAGTAAAGAAAACATGGGAAAATGGGCGTTCCCTTACCTTCAAAGGCGGTTCCGATATCATCAGTTCGGCTTCCACCGATAAGATCGACTTTGTTAAGTCCTCGGCTTCCATACTCGATGCGCGCACCCATATGGGTATAGGTGTTTCTGCCCCGGTAAGGAAAAAGAAAAATATGGTATGGTCGGCCGGGACGGGTTTTTCAATCGAATCTGATTATTTTTCACGGCCTGTGAATGTAGGTCTGTTGATGTGGGATAAACAGAAGATCCGGACACTTGCAATTGATGTGCAGATGTTCTTTGACGATTTGCGCTGGGGGCGCCTGAATGGTGGGTATTACCGGCCTGTCAAGCTCATTTATCCGCAGGAGTTGCGGTTCAGGGAATGGTATGAAACCACCAGGCGGAATTCGTATAACCTGAAAGTTGGCTTTACAAGGGTCATCAATAAAAGGAACATATTCGGCATATTTCCGGAAATAAGTTACCAGGAAGGCTTGCTCTCAACCCCGTTTCACAGGGTCTATTTTAAAGGAGATTCGTTACTGAAGGTCGAAAACCTTCCGGGGCGGCGCTTAAAGGGAATACTGGGTTTGAAATGGAATACGTTCGCCGGGGGTCGTGTCATTTTGAAAAACTCCATAGATATGTATGCCGACAATTTTGGAGTTATGAACTTCGCCCTTGAAAATGAAACAGCGGTTAAGTGGAAACGGTTCTTAACCATCATCCCGTTTGCCCGCATCTCATTCCAGGAAGCCTCCGGGTATTTTGCACCCTACAAGGCTCATGAGGCGGATGAGAGATATTATACGTCAGATTATGACCTTTCAGGGTTCTATACCGTAAAGGCCGGCCTTGCCGCACGGTATGCCCCTTTCAGGACGATGGGGAAATACAATATCTTTAATGAGTTTACCTTGCGGTATGCTTATTATAACAGGAGCAACGGTCTGCATGCCCATATTGTTTCCTGTGTTTTTAATATGACGCATGCTAAGCCCAGACAGGTAAAAATAAAATGAAAAAGACACATTACTACAGGAACACAGTGACATGGACAGGCAACACCGGCGCCGGGACCAGTACCTACCAGTCATACAGGCGCGATTTTTCAGTTTCGGCTGAAGGTAAACCCGGGCTGCTTGCTTCGGCAGATGCTGCCTTCAGGGGCGATCCGGCAAAATATAACCCGGAAGACATGCTGCTTATGGCTGTTTCAAGCTGTCATATGTTGTGGTTTCTCCATTTGTGCGCCGATAATGGCATTGTAGTAGTGGAATATACCGATCACGCTGAAGGCATAATGGAAGAATTCCAGGGCGGAGGTGGCCATTTTACAAAGATCATTCTGCATCCCCTTGTTCGCATAACAGACGGATCGAAAATTATGTTGGCGGATTCGCTTCACAAACAAGCGGGAGAGAAGTGTTTTATTACGAATTCATGCCGTTTTCCGGTGGAATATGAGTCCGAATGTTTTTCTTAAAAAAAACAGGAACTTTTTCAGCGATTTTTATGCATCATTATATCCTGGGCAACCCGCGGAGGCGCCTGTAAACGCAGGTGTTAACCGACTTTTTGCGATTTTGGTCGAATTTTAATTTCCTGTAATTCAGTAATATATAAAAATTTTGCAAAAAAATCAGGCATTTTTTTCAATTGTTCATTTTCTTGTTTATATTTGATTATGAGATAATTATATAGGTAAGATTTTATACTCAACATGTAATAGTGCTCAATTTTAACCCTAAAAACAATACCAGTATGAGAACCAAAAAAACAAGTTTAAAAAGAGTTGCGATTATCGCGGTTGAATTCATTCTGATCAGTCTTTTTTCCCATATGCCTTTTTAAAGAAAGCGGGGATAAAACTGGATAAACCGGAAGGCATTTAGAGACATATATATGTCCTGAATATTTGTGCGTGACAGTGTTTGATCTGGCATTAGGAATAACCTTAATGGTTATATAAGATATATAAGTGCGGTTGTTGATTTTCAGAAAACCTTTGTCGGGCGCCATGCCCGGTAAAGGTTTTTTTATTGAAGTGTGTATTGAATCTGTCTAATCAGCCTCAGTATGCCTGTATGGATGATAGGAGGCTGCATTTATTCCGTTTTAACTAAAACACCGGTTAATACCTGGTTTTTCCACAAATCTTCTATAAATACACTAAAAAGTTTAATTAATTAATATGCATATGTTATTAACGTGTTGATAAGTGTTAAATATAATATCCTAAAAATCAAGTTATTATAAAAATTGTACACTTTTTTTCGCCTAAAAGTTCAGTTTTTTTTTGTTTATCCACATTATTCGAATTAATATTGCGTCCTGAAATATTAAGTATTAAGTACTACAATTTCTTCTTTATGTAAAAATACTTATTACTGTAATCATTTAATCACACACAAGCTATGAAAAACACATTATTATTACTCGTATGCCTTATGATGTCTAAGGCATTCTCTCAGAAAGCCATCCATCTCGATGGGACTGGCCCGTACACGGGAAGCTATGTAAGCCTGGGTAACGACAGTGCTCTCACAACTGAAGATTTTACAATTGAATGCTGGTTCAAACGAACCGCGGCCGGTGACGTAACTCCCACAGGGTTTGGTGGTGCCTATGCAATACCCCTGGTAGCCAGAGGGCGTGCAGAGGCCGAAGTGGATTCAAGTACCCTGGATGTCGATGGGGATTCACGTGACATGAACTATTTCCTCGGTATCGATGTCAATGGTATCCTAATAGCCGATTTTGAGGAAATCGCCTCAGGAACGGCTCCGGGTCTCAATCATACGATTTATGGCGTCACGGCAGTACAGAACGATCATTGGAATCACGCATGCGCCACTTACGACGGTACCACATTCAGGCTGTACCTCAACGGCAGGCTTGAAACCTCTGCTGTTATTGGCCGCATTCCAAATTACCTCAGTACCCAGTATTCCTCCATCGGAACGGCGATAGGATCCGATGGCTTCGCAGAAGGACGGTTCAATGGCGATATTGATAATGTCAGGATATGGAATTATGCAAGATCACAACAATCTGTCAGAGATTCCATGTTCGTTGAACTGACATCCGCACCCGGCTTGCTTGGCAGTTACAAGCTAAACGAAGGATCGGGAACCACCGCTGCCAATACAGGTTCAGCAGGTTCGGCAGGAAATGGGACACTGGTAAGCGGAGTAACATGGGTCAGCGGCACGGATCTTTCGAGATCCAACTCTGCAGTCATATTTGACGGTCAGAACGATTACATAGATTTCGGACCCAGCACTTCTATAGGCGCTACCGAATTTACACTGGAATGCTGGTTTAAAAAAACAGGCAGCGGCACCACGGGTGCATTTTCCCCGTTCACGGCTGTTTATCCGCTTCTGGCAAAGGGACGCGATGAAGAGACTGGCACGACAAAGGATGCCAATTATTTCCTCGGCCTGCTTTCCGATGGCAGGATCGCTGCCAATTTTGAAGAGGCTGGTAATGGTGACAAACATTCCATAACCGGTGTCTCTGTTGTACAGGAGGATATATGGTATCATGCTGCTGCAACTTATGATGGAACGTACTGGAAACTATATCTGAACGGTTCGCTTGAGGCAACCGACAGTGTAGGAAAAGTGCCGCAAAGCGCATCGATACAGCATGCTTCATTGGGCACCGCACTGAATTCCGGAGGCGCAGCCGAAGGGTTCTTCGAAGGACTTATCGATAATGCCAGGATATGGAATTATGCCCGGGATCAACAGGATATCGTCGATTCATCGGGCAGGGTACTGCTTGCTGCTCCGGGCCTGCTGGCCAACTGGAGCCTGAATGAAGCTTACAGTGACACGGCAAGAAATACGGGCTCAGGCACTGTTGATGGCCGCTTGATCAATGGGGCCATGTGGATGGAAAGGGGGATTATATTTACGGATGATATCGATACGCTTGACAATATTATTAACGACAGCAACTGGTACAATCCGGCTAACTGGATGGATAACGAAGTGCCTTATGCCTTTACAACGGCATATGTGCCTGCCGGCAAAAAGGTTGTATTGTCAGCAGGACAGCACGGCCAGTGCAAACGGCTTATCAACGAGGGTACAGTAGTCGTTAAAGACGGGGCAGCACTGTCTGTCTGGGGTAGCATTGTTAATTCGGGAACCATAAATGGATTAACCGGGGAACTGGAGTTTGCAGGAACCGGTTCCGATTCTGTTGCCGGAAACGCTGTTACGGTCAGGCATTTTGTAATGAACAAACTTGGAACAGGTAATGTGACACTGACAGCAAATATTTCGGTCGACAGTTTTCTGTCGCTTAATAACGGCATTGTATATACTGCTTCGGCAAACAGCCTTACGATAAGGGATAATGCAGGCTCAAGTGAGGGCTCACACCAGAGCCATGTGGATGGTTTCATGACCAAGGTGGGAGACGATGCCTTTGTGTTCCCGCTGGGAGACAATAATTATTGGGCGCGTCTCGGTATTACAGCACCTACCAGTGCAACCGACGCTTTTTCAGCTAACAGGGTGCATGCTCCTTCAGCCAATCTTTCCAGCAAACAGTCTCCGCTGAAGGCTGTCAGCAGCTACGAGCACTGGAACCTGAACAGACTTGTCGGTACCAGTGGCGTGAAAGTGACATTATATTGGGAAGATAATGCTGTGAGCAGTATTTCAGCTGTTTCTGACACTGATCTTGTGGTTGCTCACTATACAGGTTCAATCTGGGTTAGCGAAACACAGGATTCAAGGACCGGCACACTTGCCAGGGGCAGTATAACATCGCAACTGATTACAGGAAGCTTCAGTCCGTTCACTTTTGGCGCAACAACTACTTTAACGGCCCTGCCTGTAGAATTGCTCGATTTTACGGGTAAAAAAATAGATCGTTCCGTTAAACTTTCCTGGTCAACCGCTTCGGAAATCCGGAACGACAGGTTCGTTGTCGAAAAAACAACTGATGGAAAATCCTGGAAGGAGATAGGAACGATTAAAGGAGCTTCATACTCGAACCAGGTGCTTGATTATGATATGTTCGATTTTTCTCCTGTGGCCGGATGGCAATATTACAGGCTGAAACAGGTAGACCTCAATGGTCGCACCACGTATTCGAAACGTGTGGCGGTTAATTTTGCGCCTGATGCCGGGAATGTTGACATTTACCCGAATCCTGTAGCCGGTGAACTTCATGTGCGGGTGCCCGGGTCAGAGGAGATGGTGGTAAACATTTATAACAGCATGGGCAAAGTGGTTTATACTGCCGTCAATTCAAATTCCACATACCTGCCGATAGATTTCTCAGCATATGAGGAAGGCATGTATTTGCTGGAAATAATTCAGGGCGACCAGATTAGCAAAACTAAAATTATAAAATACTAGCTTGAATTAGAGGCTTGTGGAAAAACTCCTGTCATTTGATGGGAGTTTTTTATTTGAAGCCTTTTATCCATTCCATGGCATCCTCAAGATTGGTGAATGCCTTGCTTTTTACTTTAGGGGTAGTGATCTTGAGGAAAAAATTGATGAGCATTTTACTGAATACGGATGATTCAATGAACGCTGCGGACAAAATGCCTTTAATACCTTCTTCTGATGAAAAATAGATCCTGGCGTCCCGGTCCATGCTGACGACTCCTCCGTCGTAGATCATGAAGTGATAGGATTTTCCCTGGCACAGTTTTATGCGTTCGCTTACGAGGTATTTCGCATCTTCAAGGGTTAGCTTTATGCCGGCCTTATAGTGTGCATGCAGAACATCGTCGATGATCTCTATTCTTAACTGGTGATTTTCAAAAACTCTTTGGTTTTCCTGCATGATATTGGTAACAGATGACAATATTATAGTGAGGTTTGAATGGTTATTAAAACAGATGCAAAAATACTTTAAATAATTTGATAAATAAATAAATTACTTATGAACACAAGTGTAAGTTTATCTTTTAATTAACTAATCGAACCGCGCCGAATTGTATTTCTTATTATGAAAGAATTGTAAGAACAAAACAGTCGGAGAGAGGGCGAAGGAATAGCTTTATAAATAGAAAAGGGCCGAGCAAAAGCTCAGCCCATTCTAAAAACTAAAACTATGAAAACACAGTGCAAGTGTACCAGCTTTAATTTGTTTATGCAAGAAATTTATATTTTTTTGTTATCCACATGTTATTGAGATGTTTATGAGGCTATTTTAAAAATTCAGGACAATTTATCTACGGATTAAGCCTGAAAATTTAAAAAAATTACTTTTAAATTAAGCAGATGAAGGTTTTGAAATACCTAAAACATTGTATATTAATATACAAAATGTATTTTTTTTGCGATTTCCTTAGTAGTAAAATACTAGAACTTTATTTAATTTCATATATCACCATGGTTGAAATTTTTATAAACAAAAATTCGCATTTTTTTGATGCATTATATATTGCTGATTTTCAATAATATGGATTCTATTTTTTCTTTATCAGACTTCTTTATAATGAAAATAATTGGAAATCTGAATTCCTTTTGTATTTTTGTAAGCGTTTAAGAATAAGTGATTATACTCATTAATTTCCAAAATTTATCCCTCTATACGTACGAAACCAGATTTAAATAATTCTATAAAAACTAAAGACGGAAACTGATCTCATTTTGTGTATTTGTGTAATTAAGCGGACACCAGCAATGGTGTTCGCTTTTTTTAGGCCGTTTGTCTTTAACAATTATTTGGCCTAATACGTATTCTTTTTGTTATTTATTGTTTTGTTCAAATAATATCTTCTGCCTTTTCCACCAGAAATTAACCGGTTAAGCACTTGTCCCATAAGTGCTTATTTGGTTTCATTTCCCATAATTAACACCACTTAACACGCTGGCATCTACTTTAAATATCTCATGCGGGCCTAGCTTTGTAATAAAAAAATTACACAAGTAAAATACACTCCCTAAAAAACTATGCTTAACACGCTAAAAACTATATATAATGCCAATCTTACCTCCAAATTCAAGCGTGAAGTTCTTCCTTTACCGGAAACATGCCCGTTATTCCATTTTCCTTCGCCCTGCGTCAAATCGTAAGGCGTTTGTCCTGTATCTTTTATTCTTTATTGCATTTTCTTCATTACATGCTGTCTCAGTGTCCTCGACATCCACGGGCGGCGCCTGGAACTCCGGCGGTACCTGGGTAGGGGGGAATGTTCCGGCCGGCACCGATGATGTAATCATCGCTTCAGGCGCTACAGTGACCACAGGCGGAAACCGCTCGTGTAATCATCTTACCATCAATGGAACATTGACTGTCGCCAATGGCAATATCCTGACAGTTACAGGCGATTTTACCAATAATGGTACATTTAATCCTGGGGGCACCTCGGCAACTGTAAATTTTTCCGGGAATAATGCTCTCCAGACAGTTTCCGGTAACGCAACTGCGTTTAACAGGATTGATGTCAATAAAGGCAGCTCTTACAATAACATACTGAATATTACATGTGTCATTACAATGGCCAGCAATGGCCTCGACGTCTTTAACGGCACCTTTAAACTTTCAAGCGCCTCCACTATCACGCCGTTTACAGGTAATCCTAACCTGACCTCCACTGCAGGATTCTGGAACAATGGAGGAAATATCACCTGCACAAACGGTAATAATTTCAGTTTCGCGGGCTTGTTCCGTCACACGGCAGGCACTTGCAACATAGGAAATTCAAGCAATGATTTCATGCGTTACGCTTCAGGTTCAACCATGATAATGGAAGGAGGGACCGTTAATATTGCCGGTGCCTTCAGACCTGATGCTGCCGCTACAAGCACCATAACGTATAACCAAAGCGGGGGTACATTTGTCTGTGGAATCAATGGCACTAACTCTTCAGCCGTTGGAGTTTTTGATATAGGTCATACAGGAAGTTCTTTCACCATGAGCGGTGGCAGTATTGTCATTGTAAGGTCCAATGCCAATTTTTCCGGCGGCGACTATGAAGTGCTTGCAGGAACTACCAGCGTAACAGGAGGTACAATCCAGATAGGTAATGCCAGCACGCCCGCATCGCAATCGATCCTGATAAACACAACAGCCCCTATTTATAATCTGACGGTGAACTCAACAAACAGTCCCACTGCGACAGTGATGAATAACGACATAACCGTTAAAAACACCCTGACTATTATGACTGGAGCCACATTTGATCCGGCTAATTTTGATATTACAGTGACAGGCAACTGGGTCAACAGCGGCAGCTACTCAACAGGCACAAGCTCGGTTGTACTCAACGGCACGGGATCGCATGTCATAAACGGAACAACCACTTTTTATAATCTGCTGGTCAATACCTCCGGCTCCGTTACATTGAACTCGAGCATCACTGTAAGTAACCAG
>CALMKH010000232.1 GCA_937867025.1 uncultured Bacteroidota bacterium
TGCGATCATATCCTGCTTAAAAAGATAATGGACCTGTTTGACAGTCATTATAACCGCAGGATGAGGCTCAGGCTTGTCGGTATCCAGTTCAGCGGACTTGTGCGGGGTAATTACCAGATTGACCTGTTCGATGATACAACAGAAATGGTTTCATTGTACCAGGCAATGGACAGAATGAAGAATAGGTATGGACCCGGCTGCATTGCCAGGTGCGTAGGCGCAACATTAGAAAAAAAGGAAAAATAATGTATTTGAATTGCCACTCATACCATAGTTTACGGTATGGCACCATCCCTATAGATGAGCTTGTCAAGCTTGCCAAAGCCTGTGGAGTAAAAGCCCTGACCTTGACTGACATCAATACGGTTACTGGCATTTATGACTTCTACAAGGAATGTATTGCCAATGAAATAAAACCATTGGTAGGAATGGAATTCAGGGAAAACAATAAATTGCTTTTTGTCTGTATTGCAAAAAGCAATAAAGGTATTGCAGAAATATGCGAGTTGAGAACCAAGTACAACCTTGCAAAAACAGAATGTCCGCCATTGGCCCCTGAAATGAACAATGTCTTTATCATTTATCCGCTTGAAAATTTCCCGCCTGCTTTAAAGAACAATGAATTTATTGGTCTTCGGCCCGACCAGAGAACAAAAATCCCCCGGTTTAAAGATAAAATCAATAAAATGGTTGTTTTCCAACCCGTGACTTTCAGGACACAAAAGGAATTCAATCTCCATAAGATACTCAGGGCTGTTGACATGAATGTAGTATTATGCAAGCTCAGCAATGAAGACTATTGTCGTCCAATGGATAAAATGATCCCGGAAATGGATTTATTGGCGAAATATTCAGAATTCAATGAATTTATTGATGGTGCCTCCGGCGATGCCAATGAAATCATTGCTAATACCAAGATGATCATTGAAGCCTGCAACTTTGAGTTTGAATTCAAGGCCTACAGGAATAAAAAGTATTACACCAATAGCCGCGAGAGTGACAGATTGCTGCTGACCAACCTTGCCTATGACGGGTTTAAAAGGCGGTATGATGCCAATGATAAGGTTGCTTTGGCAAGAGTGGAGAAGGAGTTGGTAGTAATAGATAATTTAGGATTTTCGGGCTATTTCCTGATTACTTGGGATATTATCAGGTACAGCATGAGCAGGGGATTTCTGCACGTAGGCAGGGGCAGCGGTGCAAATAGCATTGTCAGCTACTGCCTTGGAATTACGGATATATGCCCGATTGAGTTGAACCTTTATTTTGAAAGGTTCCTGAATCCCAGTCGGACAAGTCCGCCTGATTTTGATATTGACTGGAGCTGGAAAGACCGGGATGAAATTCTTGACTATGTTTTTAAGCGTTTTGATACAAAGCATGTCGCCTTTTGCGGGACAATGGTTGAATTCAAGTACCGTTCAATATTCCGCGAACTTGGCAAGGTTTTCGGGTTACCAAAAGAAGAATTGGACGTACTGGCCAAAACACCTGTGGAGCAACACGACAAGAACAAAGTGACCAAGCTGGTGCATGAGTACGGCAAGATGCTGGAAAAGTGCCCTAATATGCGCAGTATGCATTCCTGTGGCATCTTGATATCCGAGGAGCCCATAACCAACTATACAGCCCTGGAAATGCCTCCAAAAGGCTTTCCTATTGTTCAATTTGATATGCATATTGCTGAAGATATAGGATTCGAGAAATTTGATATTTTAAGTCAGCGGGGTATCGGGCATATTAATGATAGTGTTGAGCTAATCAAACAGAACAGGGGAATTGAGGTTGATATCAGGGATGTTCGTATTTTTAAAGATGAGGCCAGATGCAATGAATTCCTGCAAAGGGGTAAAACACTGGGCTGCTTTTACATTGAAAGTCCTGCCATGAGGGGACTTCTCCGAAAACTGCAATGCAATAACTATAAAACCCTTGTTGCGGCATCGTCCGTTATTCGTCCTGGGGTGGCAAAAAGCGGCATGATGACAGAATATGTATTCAGGCACAACAATCCTGACAAGTTCGAGTACTTTCATCCCGTATTCAAGGAACAGCTTGGCGAAACTTATGGCGTCATGGTTTACCAGGAGGACGTCATCAAGATCGGACACCATTTTGCGGACTTGGATTTGGCTGATGCGGATATCCTACGGCGGGCCATGAGTGGAAAGACCCGGTCAAAGCAGGAGTTTGAAGGGGTCCGGAACCGCTTTTTCCGAAACTGCGAGCAAAAGGGATATTCTGAGGCACTCAGCAAGGAAGTTTATAGGCAAATAGAATCCTTTGCCGGTTATTCATTCTGTAAGGCACATTCAGCCTCATACGCTGTGGAAAGTTATCAAAGCTTATATCTGAAGGCATACTACCCTATCGAGTTTATGGTAGCCGTCATTAATAACTTTGGTGGGTTTTACAGGACAGAAGTCTATGTGCATGAAGCGAGAATGGCAGGGGCATTAATTAATACCCCATGTGTAAACAGGAGTGAATATACAACCGTCCTTTCCGGCACTGAAATATATTTAGGTTTTATACATTTAAAAAGTCTGGACAGCAAGACAGGTGAACTGATACCCTTGGAACGAGAGCGCAACGGGCCATACAAATCTATGGAAGACTTCGTAACCCGTATTCCCATAGGCATTGAAACCCTTCAGATCCTTATTTTTATAGGCGCATTCAGGTTTACAGGCAAAACAAAAAATGAACTTGTTCTGGAAGGCAGGATGTTGCTTGCCAATTATAAGCCTGAAAATACCACTGCTGTTCTTTTTCGGGAACCGGCCAAGGGATACAAGTTACCGGAACTGACGCGTTCACGATTCGAGGATGCTTTTGATGAAATTGAACTCCTGAGTTTCCCTGTCTCCTTTTCCCCGTTCGACTTATTACAGACCACCCACCGTGGTGATGTCATGGGAAAAGACCTGTTAGCCCATAAAAACATGATGATCCGTATGATTGCCTATCTGGTGAGTATCAAGCAGGTTCCTACAACCCGTGGGATGATGAACTTCGGGACC
>CALMKH010000233.1 GCA_937867025.1 uncultured Bacteroidota bacterium
TATACATTCACAAAGTTACCGGTGGATGTGCTGCCTGATCTCAACAGGCCGCAGGTAACCGTATTCCTGGAAGCGAACGGCATGGCGCCGGAGGAAATTGAAACGCAGGTGGTATTGCCCGTGGAGGTGGCATTAAACGGCGCCCCGGGTGTTGAACGCGTGCGAAGCGCCTCTTCCATAGGGATAGGGATGGTATACGTGGAGTTCGACTGGAATACGGATGTGTTCCGCGCCAGGCAATTGGTAAGCGAGCGGCTGCAGACTGTACAGATGCCTGAAGGCATAACCCCCGTCATGGGTCCTATCAGCAGCATTATGGGCCAGATTATGATGGTGGGAGTGAGCGGTGATACCACATCGGCCTCCGATTTGAGGACCCTGGCTGATTTTACGATCCGCAGGCGCCTGATGAGCATAAAGGGCATTGCACAGGTCATTCCTATCGGGGGGGAGAGGAAACAATACCAGGTGCTGATCTCTGCCGTGAAGCTGAAACAATACAATCTGTCAGTGGATGATATTGACCAGGCTCTGCAAACCACTAACCAGAATACGACCGGGGGATTTTTTAACCAGCACGGCAGTGAAGTCCTGATCCGGAATATCGGAAGGGCCAACTCACTGGATGATCTTAAAAACACAGTGGTAGCCAATACTGAAGGTCTTCCGGTATTGCTGAGCGATGTGGCGGATGTGCGTTTCGGAGCTGCGGTAAAGAGAGGGGATGCCAGCATTAACGTAAAACCTTCGGTGATCCTCACTGTTGAGAAGCAACCCGGATCATCTACCATAGAACTGACCAACGAGGTGGAAAAAGCCATTTCAGAATTACGTCAGTCACTGCCGGCGGATATAAAACTGAACCCGCATATTTTCCAGCAGAAGAATTTTATCACCAACTCCCTGGTCAATGTCGAGCATGCATTGCGCGACGGGTTTATACTTGTGGTGATCATCCTCATCATTTTCCTTGCCAATGCCAGAACTACCATCATTACGCTGACGGCCATTCCTTTGTCGCTTGTCATAACGGCACTTATATTTAAAGCTTTTGATATTTCCATCAACACGCTGACGCTTGGTGGTCTGGCTATAGCCATAGGAGAACTTGTAGATGACGCGATCGTGGATGTGGAAAATGTATTCAGGCGACTGAAGGAAAACAGGCGTAACGGAAATCCCAAGCCTGTTACCCAGGTGATATTTGAAGCCAGCAGTGAAGTGCGTAATTCTATTGTATATGCCACGGTTATAGTGGTCCTGGTGTTTCTGCCCCTGTTCTACCTGCAGGGTATTGAAGGCAAGATTTTCGCACCGCTGGGCATTGCCTATATAACGTCTATCCTGGCCTCTTTGCTTATATCATTGTCAGTCACCCCGGCCTTGTGCAGTTATCTGCTCGGATCGGAACGGGCCCATCAGCCTGTGTTCAGAAAGGGATGGCTGAAAAACATGTTCAGGCGGAAAGCGGAAGTGGTTTCAGTTGAAACCGCGACTGATGAACATGCTCACGACACCAGGTTTGTAAAATGGCTGAAGGAAAAAGATGCCAGGCTTTTGCAATGGGCGCTTGACCATACACGGCCGGTCATTGTCACGTCTGTTTTTCTGATCATCGCATCCATCACTGCTATTCCTTTTTTCGGAACCGAATTCCTTCCTGCATTTAATGAAGGTTCGTTCACGATCAATTTATCCACTCCTGCGGGAACGTCTATTGAAGAGAGCAATAAAATCGGTTCGATGGCTGAAAAACTAATGCTGAAAGTGCCTGAGGTGGAATATGTGAGCCGTAGAACCGGAAGGGCCGAACTGGACGAACATGTGGAACCTGTGAGTAATTCGGAAATTGAAGTAGAATTGAAGCAGGACATTGAAAGGAATAGGGATGCCATACTGGCGGATATACGTAAGGAGCTGAGCATTCTGCAAGGCGTGAATGTCAATATAGGCCAGCCTATCTCGCACCGCCTCGACCACCTGCTTTCAGGTGTCAGGGCACAGGTGGCGATAAAAATTTACGGTAACGAACTCGCAGAACTGAGGACGAACGCCATGCAGGCGAATGCGCTTATCAAACAGATCCCAGGAGTTGTGGATGCACAGGTTGAACGCCAGGTGCTGGTGCCCCAACTGCAGATACGGATCAACCGGGAAGCGCTGAAACGCTACGGCCTGCAATCCGGAAAAGTTGCAAGGGATCTGGAAATATTTTACAATGGAAAGGTGGAAGGGCAGATCATTGAAGGGCAGAAGTATTTCGACATCCTGTTGCGAACAACGGAAGAAGGACGGTCGAACCTTGAAAATATCCG
>CALMKH010000234.1 GCA_937867025.1 uncultured Bacteroidota bacterium
TCCTTTAAGTTCAAGGATTTTAAACAGGCCATGGATTTTATGGTAAAGGCAGGAGACAAGGCCGAAGAGATGAACCATCATCCCGACTGGAGCAATGTCTACAACCGCGTGGACATACGTCTGTCAACCCATGACGCAGGCGGCATAACGGACAAGGACTTCGAGCTTGCCGCAGCGATGGAAAACGCATTTTCCTCAAAATAAAAAATCAGGATTTATAAGATTGTGGTATACACTGCCGTATTGCTTATTGGACCTCTGCCTTCATTTCCTGATAGTTGTCCGGGTCGGGTACAGGAACAGATGACCCTCTACAGTACATTTTACACATAACATAATCCAACCCTACTTTGCTCTTGCATAGTCCCGTTCTGTCAGTGTGAAACGGCGAAGATTCCTGAAA
Organism: uncultured Bacteroidota bacterium; assembly: GCA_937867025.1. GTDB lineage: Bacteria > Bacteroidota > Bacteroidia > NS11-12g > UBA955 > JABMMZ01. The sequence goes on from CALMKH010000234.1 coordinate 404, forward strand.
ACTTTATAATCGTGAGGGTTAAGGACATTGTTAACGGAGTCTTTTTGTCCCCTGCCGGCATATGTCTGGGTTAATTGCCTGCCGTCAGAAAACTCGATTCTTGCCGAATCGAGGCAGTCGGATAAAGAAAAACCGGGACTACCCAGGTTAACATTACTTCCATTTATAATAGCCGAATCACCTGCATTGAGTATCACCCCTTTTAAAAGTTTATTATCAGGTTTATAGAGATATATTGTAACATCCATGCCTGATAAGTTTTTCGCTTCAAAAAAGGTACGCTGAAGTTCTGAAGGAATTACATCTTTCCTTTTGCACGATTGTAAAATCGCCAGGCTTGTTAATACTATTAACAATTGTTTCATATGATTGCAGGATGAATATACTGTTCTATTTCGCCCTGTCATAATCTTTCTGCGTAAGTGTAAAACGGCGACGATCCAGGTAGTTTTTGTAATGCTGAGGATCAAGTACATTGTTAAGGGTATCCCTATTTTTCAATTGCCTGAATGTCTGTGTGAGCTGTTTACCATCAGCAAATTCAATTTTTGCAGAATCCAGATGGTCATACAAGGAAAAGTGATGACCTCCTTCCGATTTTCCTCCATTGAGTATAGCCGAATCACCCGGGTTGAGAATTATATATTTAAGTAATTTATTATCAGGCTTGAACAGGTAAATGATAGCATCCCTGTCTGATTCATTTTTGGCTTCAAAAGATTTGTACAGAGTTGGGATAGATCTTGGTTCGATATAGTCTGGCTTACAAGCTTGCAATACCATGATGACGGTTAAAATTAAAAGTGATAACTTCATATTATTGTAAAGGGATATAATTGTCGAATAATTCATTTAATAAGACATCTGTAACACCTGCGGGCTTGTATAATTTTAATTGCTCTCTCCAGGCTTCCATGGTACGTTTTTGTACCAGGGCATCTTCTATGGCCCGGATGTTGTATCCAATAACCCTGTCCAAAGGAAAGTCTGTATATCCGGCGTTGTTGTCTCTTTGATTGTAATTGTCAATTAAATCTATGACTAAAGGCGTATATTTTCTTTCACCCCAATGGACAACATCAAATTGATCAGAACCAAGCGCATATTGTAATTGAAGGGTTTGGTAATTACTTGCATGCATCGGATAGCGCAATCTGCTGAACGACCACTGAACCCCAAGTGCCCAGCTTTCATGAATCATATCTTCTGAGTTTCTAAAATGCCAGTGCCCCAGGTTGAAATGAGACGCATGGCTTAATTCATGTATAGTAGTCTGATATTGTTCAAGTGATGTCCGCTTACTGCCATCTTCCCAATTACTGTACATTCTGATTTCCGGACCAAACCATAAACGTTGCCAATGCCTGTAATCGGCGCGGTTGCTCTCATCGAAAACTCCTATAGCAATTCGCGATCCTAAAAATCCGTTAACCGGGGGCGTCCTTAATCCTGTTTGATTATTATAATAATAATCGAATGCGGCACTGTGTACCTGGCCATAATGCCAGCTAATGCCGTTTGAGGTTGTTATATCCAGGTCCCAATTACCTCTCTGGTGCGGACCATTAAAATAAGCCTGACCGTATCGACCCGATCTTATATGATAATCTTTGCGTTCCCATTTAATGGAATAATCTACCTGAAACCTGAACTGGTGAGAAACATTAAAATTTCCATTTCCATCCGTCAGATTTTCCCTTGTCTCAAACCACCTGTGTGCTCTTACCTTCACCCCTTTTAACCCATCACAGGTGTTCAGTACATTGTCGGTTAAACGGATCCTTCCCGCGGGGGTCCACTTCGAAGGAAGCTTCAGACCCCCAACAGTATCTGTTAGTCCATCGAATGATTCTGACGAATCATAATTCGCAGTAAGCTTTAAGGCTTCTTCAATAAGGAAGGTAATACAATCATCAAATTCGCTTTCATAATATTGAACAAGCTCAGGATCTTCTTCCGGTATATACAACTCTGACAGTACCTCATAAGGAACGCCTGGGGGCAACTCCTTATCTATAGAAACGCAAGTCCATTGGTAATCCGGCTGACCTTCAGCAAGCGAGGGATCGCGATAATAGGTGCCTGCTTTTGTGATCTTCCGGTCCATTGGGTAATCAAAGAGGATCAGTGAAGTATCCTGAATAAGTAATCCTGCCTGTATGGAATCCGCTGGCGTGAATTTGATGTATTTATGTGTAGCACGAATGTTGAACCTGCTTGCCTCGCATCTCAGTTCATTCTTTTCAGACAGACTTTCCAGTGCAGCTTGCATATTGGAAGGAGTATAAGGATTTTCGGTCTGGGGAGCAAACTCCATCAAGCCTTCAGAACCGGGCTCTGTAATTACAGAGATATCCGAATAGTTATCGTGTTGTCCCGGTTTCTGAGTGTTTTCTTTTTGGCAGGAGCAAATAAGCGCACTTACTATCAGCAGAAGCACTCTTGATTTAAATTTTAATAAATGCATTTGTGTAATTGATCGGCCGCAATGTTAACCTATAACGACGCATAAATACAATCGGCTAAAACACGTAAACACATTTATGTAATAAAGTGTATTAAACTGAAAATTAAATGATTTTGCAGGTAACAATTTTGTTTTATTTAATGATATTACTCTCAATTAATTCAATAGTAAGATTTTCAAAAGGAATATATTCCTTGATTAGTCCATAGTTCTTTGCATAATACAAAAACGTATACGAACTCGTGCTGGGAGATAATGCATTTAAAATATCATAATACCCCGCAGATCTGTAAAGTTTAAATACCTGTACATTCTGATAGGTTTTAGACCCAATTTGAATGGTTGTATCTTTCGTTACCAAGTCTATATCATCCCGATGGTGTAGATTTAAGGGGGTTGCAAAACAACCGCTCAGATAGCCGCCATACCTGGTTCTTATCCAAACAGTTCCTGGTCTCTCTGCTTGACTCGGTGTTGCATCAGGGTTGTATTCTCCGGAATAGCAGATATAGCTTACATTATATTTCTTGCTTTTAGGCGCACTACTGCAGATTCATAAATAAATATCCTGTGATAGGAATAATCTTCCCTGCCTTTTACAGTAAAAGTATCCAACGAGGAACTGTAAACCTGGATGGTATCAATCATGCCGGTATTGGTGTTCTTATATACCCACCAGGTTCCCGGCTTGAAATACATGTAATCTTTTGCTTCTCCAAGCCAGAAATGGCTTATTTCATTTGGTCTTGGATCACATTGTTTGCCTGGAATGTCATTACGCTTATCCTTGCAGCAGCCCGATAATGCCAGAATGGATATACACATATAAAGCGGTTTCATGCCTGTAAATACTGATGATTGCTTCAATATTAATTTATCTGTTAATTTTATAATCTATAAGCTCCCATGAAAAATTACAGTGTTTAAGCTCCCTTTTTATTAAACCAATGTCTTTTGCCCAATAATAAGAAGCTTGAGAATAAACAAAACAATCATTTTCATTATAAATGTCCAAACTTATGTCAAATTTAGCAACATTCGTATAGATCTTCCCTTCAAGTATATATAAGCTGTCTATTTCAACAAATGTTGTAGTTTCTGCTCCTGTACCCGAATTTTCACTTTTGCTAAATGGATAATGAAACATACTTACATCTCCATTAGGTCCTTCTCGATGAAAGGAAAAAAACAATCCTTTCTTTGGGGTTGCATTTGGAAAATATTTAGAAATTACATCATGATAATACTTTTTATTAAAGGAACTATAGACAACCCTCTCAAGCAAGTCATATGCAAAAGTTATATGTTTACTATGATCTTCTGTCCCTTTAACAGTAATGGTATCGAATAAGAAATCCGTTACCACGAAGGTATCAAGTTGACCAGTTTGACTATGTTTATAAATCCAGTATGAGCCAGGTTTAGCCCACAGGTATGGCAACGCCTCTCCTAATTTATACCTGGTGTATTCAGGAGGACATCCGTTCTTAGCGCAATCGTTTTTATCCCCGCATGAATTGTGGATGAGAATAAAAAAGAGCATGCACACAAATAAATAGTTGATTTTCACTAATACTTTATTAATAATAAGTTTTGTCATTCAATAATACTAAATTCAATAAGTTCCCATGAGTATCCACCACAGTTTTTAACATCTTTCTTTATTAGACCTACTCCCTGAGCCCAATAATATCTTGTAATAGGCTTATAAATACAATCTTTTTCCTGGATATCATCTACACTGACATCAAACTGAACTACATTATGAAATGTGTTTCCTTGTAAGGTAAAAATATCATCTACCCTAAAAAATTTAGTAGTGGTATCTGAATTTGGGTCATGAAAATTAAAAGGATAATAAAATGAGAAAATAACTCCTCCTGAGGCTTCATGTTCTAAACCATAGAATAATCCCTTACTAGGAGGAGAGTTTGGGTTAAAATAAGAAGTCCGATCATAAAAGTTCCACTCATTGTAGCTGCTATAAATTACTCGCCCTAATACATCATACTCAAAAGTTCTATGCTGACTGTGATCTTCAGTTCCCTTGACAGTTACGGAGTCATAAAGAAAACCAGTTACAGTGTGCGTATCCAGCACCCCCGTCTGACTATGTTTATAAATCCAATATGAGCCTGGCTTTGCCCACAAATAAGGCAATGCCTCCCCCAATTCAAATCTTGTATATTCAGGAGGACATCCGTTCTTAGCGCAATCGTTTTTATCCCTACATGAAAGGAAACTGAACACACAGGCAACAAAGAAAAAATTAAAGAATTTGCATTTCATATAGACTTTTTTTAACAATAATACAATTTTTTCAATTATACCCCCCAACTGAGGAAGGTTATTGGTTATTAGTTATTGGGTTAATGGTTACGGGCTATTGAGCTGGCTGATTTGTGGGTTATTAGGAAAGGCCGTACGGATCGTTATCGGTTCATGCAGGAAAGCCGTATTCCTAATTGCGCCTGACTATGCCCCATTTGCCATTCATCCTTACCCAGTTAAAATGGTTGCAGCCGTATTTGTATTCCGTAAACGAAGGCGGGGTAACTCCGGAATAGGGCAATACCAGTCCGTACATATTGCCTATCCGGTAAACG
>CALMKH010000235.1 GCA_937867025.1 uncultured Bacteroidota bacterium
GGCATTTCAATCTGCGGTTTTTTGAAGAATTTTTTCTGGAAAACAATAATGGCTATTACTCCGGCGCTTATGGCTGCATCTGCCAGGTTGAATACCGGGCTGAAAAAAATAAACTCCTGGCCGGGCTTGATCGGCGACCAGCTGGGATAATGCGTTTCGATAATGGGGAAATAAAGCATATCCACTACCCAGCCTAAAAGGTAACCGCCCTGGTATTGGTTTATATCGCTATACCATACACCATAAAAAATGCAGTCGATGATATTGCCCAAAGCACCTCCCAGAATCAAAGCGACACAGACCAGAAACCAGGTATTGGCATGCTTGCGTATATGGCTGATCAGATACCAGAAACCGAATATCGAAACCAGTATTCTTAAAATAGACAAGGCATATTTCCCCTTTTCACCGAAAAATTTCATTCCGAACGCCATTCCTTCATTTTCAGTATAATGAAAAAGGAACCAGTCGCCGATGATTTTTTTTTCGGTATGAAGGATCATGTTGTGTTTTACCCAATACTTGAGCCATTGATCTACGATAATGACTATAACTAATACTGCAAATGGTATGACCCACTTTTTCAGAGATGGTTTCTTAACTTCAACAGGCGCGGAAAATTGTATCTCTTCGGAAGTCAAAATACCGTCAGTTATTTGTATTGATTGAGTTTTGCCTCCATGCTCAGAGTGGCATGAGGAACGGCCATGAGCCTTTCTTTCTGTATAAGTTTTCCTGTGACCCTGCAAACGCCGTAAGTCTTATTTTCGATCCTTACCAGCGCAGCTTCCAGGTTATCAATGAATTTCTTTTGCCTTGCAGCAAGCTGATTCAGATTCTCCTTTTCAAAAGTGCTTGCTCCGTCATCCAGGGTGAGGTATTGGTTGGATGTATTCTCATCTCCATTCTCATTTGGATTCTGAAGTGATTTCTGCATTTTGGAGAATTCATCCTTTGCAATGTTCAGCTTTTCTAAAATCAGTTGTTTAAACTCTTGTAAGTCAGCATCGCTGTAACGGGTTTTTTCCTTTTCTTCAATTTTTTTCTTAGCCATTTTTTTCTAATTCAATTTTACAATTTACTCCATCTATTTCTATATCTGTGCCATTCGAAAGCTCCTTCGCCTCCACAAGAGCGTCTGCCAAAATTTCGCTGCAAATATACAATTTATAATCCAGTAAAGCATGCATGGTCGAATCATCCGTCAGTACCCGCACATTTATGCGATCTGTTACATCTAACCCCCTGTCTTTCCGCAAGTTCTGTAACCTGTTTACAAACTCCCTGGCTATTCCTTCCTTGCGTAATTCCTCCGTAATGGTAATATCGAGGGCGACTGTCAGGCCGCGGTCAGATGCAACCAGCCAGCCGGGAATATCCTGGGAACTTATCTCCACGTCGCTCAACAACAGCTCGAATTCGGTCTGACCAAGGTTCAGGTTGATCTTTCCATCCTTTTCTATACTTTTTATGTCAGCCTGGTTCATGCTTGCTACTGCAGCGGTTAAAGCCTTCATATTGGCGCCGATTTTTGGTCCTAAAGCCTTAAAATTAGGCTTGATTCCTTTCACCAGGACGGCATTATCAGCATCTAGAAATTGCATTTCCTTTACATTTACTTCCGATAATACCAAATCCTTTACATGTTCAAGCCTGTGCCTGAACTGTTCGTCCAGGATTGGCACCATAATTTTCTGCAGGGGCTGTCTTACGCGCAGGCTCTGTTTTTTTCTCAGGCTAAGCACCAGGCTGCTCAAATCCTGTGCTAGCTGCATAGTCCCTTCAAGCTCTTCATCCACAAGCTTTCCGTCTACTTCCGGAATGGTCGATAAATGGACCGAAGACACCTGTTTATCAGCTTTCAGGCTCTTGAACAGCCAATCCGCGAAAAACGGCGCGAACGGACTCATCAGTGTGCAAACCGTCTTAAGACAGTGGTAGAGGGTGTCATAAGCGGATTGTTTGTCGTCGTTCATTTCGCCTTTCCAGAATCTTCTTCTTGACAGACGCACATACCAGTTGCTCAGGTCGTCGCAGACAAATGTTTCAATGGCCCTGGCTGCCGGGGTCGGATCATAATCATCCATTGCTTCTCCCGTGGTTTTGATGAGGGTGTTGAGTTTTGAAAGTATCCAGCGGTCGAGCTCGGTCAGATTTTCCACCGGTTCGCGTCTTGCCTCATCAAATTCATATTGATCAATATTGGCGTAAATGGCAAAGAAAGAATAAGTGTTATATAAAGTTCCGAAGAATTTGCGCTGAGTTTCTCCTATGCCATCGATGTTAAATTTAAGGTTATCCCATGGATCGCTGTTCGTGAACATATACCAGCGCGTCGCATCTGCGCCGAAGGTACCGATGGTTTTAAACGGATCTACTGCATTCCCCAGCCTTTTGCTCATTTTGTTGCCGTTCTTGTCCAGAACCAGCCCGTTGGCAAGCACGTTTTTATAAGCCACCGAATCGAACAGCATGACGGCTATGGCGTGAAGGGTAAAGAACCATCCTCTTGTCTGATCGACGCCTTCTGCGATAAAATCAGCGGGGAAATTGCGATCCCAGAGTTCCCTGTTCTTTAATCCCCATTGTGCATACGGCATGGCCCCGCTGTCAAACCAGACGTCAATAAGGTCAGGTTCGCGTCTCATGGGTTTGCCTGACGGAGAGACAAGTATCACTTTGTCCACATAGGGTTTATGAAGGTCGATTGTACCTGCATTAGTTTCCTGCTGAAGTCCGAGCTGCTCATTTGCTTTTTTTATTTCGGCAAAGAGTTCATCCACTGATCCGATGCATATTTCCTCTGTTCCATCTTCCGTTTTCCAGATAGGCAAAGGGGTTCCCCAGAAACGGCTTCTGCTGAGATTCCAGTCCACCAGGTTTTCCAGCCAGTTGCCGAACCTTCCTTCTCCGGTTGATTGGGGTTTCCAGTTAATGGTTTTATTGAGCTCCACCAGCCTGTCCTTAACGGCCGTGGTTTTTATGAACCAGCTTTCCAGCGGATAATACAGGATAGGTTTATCGGTACGCCAGCAGTGGGGGTAAGTATGTTCGTATTTTTCCTTTTTGAAAAGCTTGTTCTCATTCTGGAGCTTGAGGCTGATACGTTCATCCACGCTCAGGTAATTCAGCTTGCTTGTATCATGAATGAATCCCTTCAGTTTTTCCTTCTGAACTGAAAGCTCATGCGATTTTTCCTGGTCTGTCAGATAATCTTCCTTTACATATTCATCGCCGTA
>CALMKH010000236.1 GCA_937867025.1 uncultured Bacteroidota bacterium
GGCATGATGCATGAATATGATCCAGCAAGGTATCCTGAATACATTTGAATAATGAATAATGAATAATGAACATTGAACATTGAATAATTTCATTGTCTGATTATTATTACCGGGTTCAATTATTCATCATCATTTCTCCCCTGGTCGGTGTTTGTCACCGACCTGGCGGCGATCTAACTATTAACCCATTAAATTAGTATTAATATTGTCAGTAGTTGCCTGGGAGTCATGGGCTGCTTGCGCTGCAGTTTCTACCATACCCTCTTAACTAAACGACATTGATTAACAGTGAACAATGAATAATTTTGTTGTCTGATTATTATTACCGGGTTCAATTATTCATCATCATTGTCCCTCAACCTTATCACCCTTTGTTTGGTATATTTATTCCTGATAAAGATATACACCGAACAAAGCGTCACGGTGAAGATGAACAGTATGCTGAGCTGTGCAGTCGGCTTACCCTGTAAGGGCAGGGCGATGACAATGATCGATACGAGGGCCTGAACACAGGCGTAAATAATGGATATCTTTACATGTTTCTGCTTGCCTACATGCACCAGTTTTTTAAACAGGAAATCCCTGTGCGGCACAAAAATATTCTCACGCAACAACAGCTTGAAAATAACAGTCAGGCCGGCATCGATGCCTATAACGGCGAACAATAACAGGTAGGCGTAATTACCGGTCTTGAATATCAGGTTCAGCATCAGGTAGAATATGATAAACGCCAGGGCTATGCTTCCCGTATCCCCGGCAAATACAATGGCTTTTTTTCGCAGGTTCAATACCAGGAAAATAGACACACCTACTATAAGCGTGTAGAGGAATTCGTTTTTATCCACGAACGTGATCTTGTTGCCAGCCATATCGATGGAATGATAGTTCAGCCAAAGGAAGCTCAGCAGAATGACAAGGCTGTTGAGGCCCAGCATTCCATTGATCCCATCCATAAAATTAAAGGCGTTGAGTACACCTATCCCAAGTATCACAATGGCAATGATCAGCGGCCATTTTTCAATGCTGACATAATTGAACGGCAATTCTATCGCCATCAGTATCAGTGCGAAAACCTGGAAAATCAGCCTGATAAAATGCTTTACAAATACAATATCGTCAATGAAGCTGATGGTGGCTATCATAAGCAATCCTATAATAAAAAAGGATTTGAGCGTGTATGGAAATACCAGGCTGTAAATGAACAGCCCGAATAGAACAAATATGCCGAAACCGGTGATGGTCCGCTTTAAATGCGAACTGCGGCCTACGGGGTGGTCGTATATCTTGTAATAGTGTGCGGCTTTTATATAAGCGTAGGTAAATAAGATAAAACAAACCGGAGCGATCAGAAAATAATAAAATTCAAGCACTTCGTTCGACATCTCTCTTAAGGTTGCTGGTATAATTTTTCAATCCAATATCCATATTTCTCTTCAATGACTTTTCTCTTCTGCTTAAGTGTTACCGTAAGTTCGCCGCTTTCAACCGAGAAGGGTTTTCTTTTGAGGACAAAATTCCTTATACGCGCATAATTCGAAAGCGACTGCGATAGTTTCTTGATGTCTTCTTCGATCCACGATTTCATCTGATCATTTTCAATGATATCAGTTTCGTTCTCAAAAAAATCCTTGTTCAGCCCGAAAAAATCCTTCAGTTTGTCTTCTTTCGGAACGATAATGGCAGTTACAAATTCCTTCTTGTCGCCTATGATGAAAATCTGCTCTATTTTTTCACTTTGCAGGTATGTATTCTCGATGGGTGTGGGATAGATGTTTTTTCCAAGACTGGTCTTCAGCATGTTCTTGTACCTGTCCGTGATCTTCAGGTATCCCTTCTCGAATTTACCTATGTCACCAGTGTGAAACCAGCCTTCATCATCCATGACAAGGGCTGTTTCTGCAGGATTGTTATAATAACCGAGCATGATATTCGGGCCCTTACAGAGTATTTCACCTTCGCGGCTTTCGAAATCGGGCCTGAAACTGTCATATGTCTGAATGGTTATCAGTTCCTTGGTTTCAATGTCCTGGATAGCCACCTGTTGTCTTGGCGCAACCCTTCCGCTCGTGCCATGAACCTGTCTTTCAAATTCATTCACCGAAACAAAGGGGGAAGTCTCTGTCAACCCGTACCCTTGCTGGCACCTGATCCCTATATTGCCAAAAAATTCGCCCACATGCTGAGGCAATGCACCGCCTCCCGACACCAGGAGTTTCAGTCGTCCGCCAAGCTTGGCCTTGATCTTCGAAAACACAAGTTTTTCTGCCAGCATATGTTGCAGCGCAAGAACAGGGCCCGGACTTTTTTTCGCCTCAAGCTTATGGCGCCACGCTTCGCCTACCTTCAGGCTCCAGAAGAATATCTTTGTAGCCATTCCGCCTTTTTCGACCGCGTTATTTCGTATCCTCGCTTCAAGCCTCTCGAGCAGGCGTGGCACGCAGGTCATGATAGTGGGCCTGGCTTCCTGGAAATTCTGGGATACTTTTTCAATACTCTCAGCGAAGGCTATCTGTGCGCCAACATAGGTAGGCAGGTAATAACCGGCCATACGTTCATAGACGTGGCTAAGCGGGAGAAAAGAAAGAAAGCGGTCCTCCTTGTTGATCGAATTACACAGGTCAATCCCGTCATAACAATTACTCATAAAATTGTAGTGGCTGAGCATCGTTCCTTTCGGCACGCCGGTGGTTCCGCTTGTATAGATAAGTGCGGCCAGGTCGTTATGCATGATGGTAGGCAGTATGGCTTCAATCTCCTGTTTCAGTTGAGGCCATAATTTTTCACCTTCCTGTTTAATGCGTGTTACAGGGATGATCTTTTCATTGTCCGTCGCCGCTTCAAACGCTATAAACACTTTCTTTACCGTCGGGCAACCGGCCTCAATTTTCTGGAATTTTTTCAGGAGAAAAGGGTTGCCTATGAGAACAGCTTTGCTCTCACTGTCATTTAGTATAAAAGCAGTTTCGTCCGCGGTAAGCGTGGGGTAAATGGAGACATTGACACCACCGAGTTTTTGAAGGGCCTGGTCGAGGTAAATGAATTCGGGGCAGTTTTCAAGAATGATAGCTACCTTGTCACCCTTGCGGATGCCGGTGTGATACAGATAAGCGGCCCATTTTTCAATGTTCTCAAGAGTTTCGGCATAACTGATATTCCTGTAGTCCTTGCCATCCTTCTCCATCATGAAGGTGTGATCCGGAGAATGAATCTTATAGGCGGAATGAAGCAGGAACTCATGAAGCGAACCGAAATCCGGATCTTTTATAGCCATACATTCTTATTTTTTGGATGCGAAGTTATTGGAAAAAAATGCTTTTACAATAATATTAATATCATTCTGCCATTGATAGTTCGTCGCATAAATAAAATTCAGATTATAGATCAGTTGTTCGTCCTTGATGTTGGAATGGATATGCTGATCGATAAAGAACACAGCAGGGGGTAAGGGGGGCAGACCGGCACAGTTAACCTTTGTATTGTATCCTACCCATGTCATGCGTCCTTTCACACAGGCCAGCCAATTGATTAATACGCGCTTCATGAATGCCGGCCTGAAGATCAGCAACGGCATCAGCGGGATCAAGGAAAAAGACACGACGAGGTCGAGCATGCGTTTCTTGTCGCGGTTCTGCTTATTGCTGAGCGCAGGTGTAATGTCAACGCTATAGAATTCGCCCGTAGTGTTTTTAGAATTGCTGCCAATTATATAAGCGCCCTTTTCAGGCATGATCTTGTATTTCACTTTTGAGAAATTGGCCTGCCCCATGAGTTGCATAATTTCTGTACTCGAAATATCCTGTGCGCAGAAAATGATTTCATTTGCCTTGTATATCTCTATGAGGAGCGGAAGATTTTCGCTGCTGCCAAGCCAGTCTCCAGCGGAATTATCGCCCGAAGGTTTGATAAACCCCAGCAGTTTGAACCTAAGGGGGTAGTTCAGCAGGATATTTCTGACCCGCTGGCACTCTTCAAGGCTGCCCACTATCAACACCTGTGAAATCTGGCTCGAGGAGGTGTCGAGGTGTTTGTACTTAAGGAAATGCCATACCAGTCTTACAAAAATCGTGATCAGGAGCGCCCATACGGCACCAAGGAGTATCAAGGCCCTTGAAAAGCGCATGTTTTCCGGCAAAAGAGCGTATACTGCCAGGAGAGCCATACTTCCCAAAATCACCCCGCTCACGGTTTTGCTAAGCCTGAAAGGCTGCTGGTAACCACCGCTTATCCATATGCCTCCAAGCCATAACAGTGTATATGCAGGAACGTGATACCTGAAATATTCATCGGGGTAAAATCCTCCAACCACATACCTGTTGTAGTGTTCCCAGTAACGCATCAGCCCGTAATAGCCGACCATGATCAGGGTGAAATCCACCAGAAAAAGTTTCAGGGAATTGAATAGCCTGACTCCAAGCGCTACTGCGGCCCTGGCATAGATAGCCAGGTTGATGCACACCGTGAACCACCAGCCCTGCTGCCGTGAAAAATGTTTTTTGGCAAATTTGGCCATGGCCAGGTAAAAGATCTTTACATAATTAATGCTGTGCTTTTTAGTGCTTTCGCCTTTGTAGTGAATGATGGTGGTTTGCGGAAAATAATAATTATCATACCCCGCCTTAATAATGCGGTAACTCAGGTCGATATCCTCCCCGTACATAAAGAAAGATTCATCCAGGAGGCCTACTTTATCCAACACCTCTTTCCGGATCATCATGAAGGCTCCGCTGAGTATATCCACTTTGTTGACATCGTGTTCACCGAGAAACCCCAGATGGTAAGCCCCGAAGGTTCGCGAACGCGGAAAGAGGCGCGCAAGCCCGCTCATTTTGTAGAATGCCACCATCGGAGTGGGTAAGCCACGTTTCGATTCGGGAAGGAAATCACCCCGGCCATCGATCATCCTGACCCCCAATGCCCCCGCATTGGGATGTTCATCCATGAAGGAAACGGTTTTTACCAGCGTGTCTTCACTGATCACCGTATCCGGATTCAAAAGCAACACGTACCTACCGCCGGAAATGCGTATGCCCTGGTTGTTGGCCCTGCTGAATCCTACATTTTCCACATTCTCTATGAGCATCGCCCCCGGAAATTTTTCCCTGACCATCTTCCCGGACTCATCCGCTGAATGGTTATCAATAACAATTACCTCCGCTTCAAGGTGTTGTATGGCCTTGTAAACGGATAGCAATGTCTGCTCAAGCAGGGCTTTGACATTATAATTGACAATGATAATGGAAACATCCATCCGTGATAATTCAGGCTTAAAGATGCAAATATATTGAAATTGGCATTACCAATACGCCGTTCCCACTATTCTATTTCAAAAGAAAGTCGGTATTGTATTTCATCACTTTACCGAAAACAAAATCCTGGATCTGTACCACTTCCTTTTTGTTGTCGTTGATGAACGCGTAGAAATTCTCGATCTCGAACTGCAGGGGATTTCCTTCCTGGTCGAACTTGATATTCGAATCTTCCTTAATGCCTTTTTTATGTATGGTAAGCCTGGTGACTTTATTGTTCTTGTCAGTAAGGCTTATTATAAGCAAAGGCTGGGTTCGCGATATGGAGTCTATATCATGTGCATCGAGATCGATGGGGAAACCCTCGAATGACAGATTTTCCCACAGTTTAAGATACGATCTGATCTTGTTCAGGTTGGCTTCCGTATTGTTCTGATATGTTCTGTTTTCTGAAATAAGCACAGGTTCTTTCTGTTCGTTATTGATGATAAAAGATTTGCCAGGCTCTGTCCATTGAAGCTCAATGGTTTTGATCTGTTCTTCTTTTGTGTTGAAGATGTTTTTGCTTCTCCAGGCCACCACATCTGTAAAAAACCGTGAATTCAGATAGGCATTTTGGCCGGGGATATGACAGACATAAGGTTCTTTGCCGTTCTCCATGTAAAAATACGTGCCCATTTCATCCTGTGTGTTCTGCCCGACATAAAATACTTTCGATACTTTGCCGCTTTCATAGATCTCCACCTTTGTGGCATTCAGGGTCATGTCTTTTACAACCGTGTTTTTTTCATGCCTGGAAACAGGCCTTTTGACCCTCATTTTCCTGAGCGTCGAAAAAAGCAGGTCGATCTGTACAGGATTGACTTTGAACTGGTCATTTACCAGCCATCCTGAATCTGCTTGTTTGGTAAGTGTAACGTATTTTTTTGTAGCCCTGCTGCTGATGAAGACCTTATCGATTTTAGCGGTGGATTTGAAATCAAAATCGCGATCGCTGCCGGTTAAGGTATTGGCTATATTGCGGTTCAGTAAAAAGTAAATGCCTACGATAGCAATAAGCGCAACAAGGAGTATCAGGGTTTTTCTATTCATATGAAGGGAATACTTGTGATGTTAGACAAGCAGGGACCTGTAACTGCTGCATTACCTGCTGTAGTTCGGAGCCTCCTTGGTGATCTTTATGTCGTGCGGGTGGCTTTCCTTGATGCCGGCATTGCTTATACGCACCATTTGCGCAGTTTGCAGATCGGCGATGGTAGCGGCCCCGCAATAACCCATGCCTGCCCGCAGTCCGCCGACATACTGGTACAGCACCTCGCTGACCTTGCCTTTGAAAGGCACAGTGCCAACGATACCTTCAGGAACCAGTTTGGAGATTTCTTCCTCGGCGTCCTGGAAGTACCTGTCTTTGCTGCCTTCTTTCATGGCTTCAATGCTTCCCATACCCCTGTAGGATTTTACCATCCGGCCTTCATAAATGCTGGTCTCTCCCGGACTTTCCTCGGTCCCGGCAAAAAGACTTCCCGCCATGATGGTGCTTGCCCCCGCGACCAGGGCTTTGACAAGGTCGCCGCTGTAACGGATGCCCCCGTCGGCTATGATGGGAACTCCGCTTCCCTGTATGGCTGCAGCGCTGTCAATAACTGCGGATAATTGAGCAACCCCTATGCCGGCTATGATCCTGGTGGTACATATGCTTCCCGGACCAACACCGACTTTCACGGCGTCGGCACCGGCATTTACAAGATCCCTGGCAGCTTTCCCGGTGGCTACGTTTCCAACGATCACATCCAGTTTTGGGAAAGCCTTCTTGATCTTTTTTAATTCAGTGATAACCCCTTTAGAATGTCCGTGGGCCGTATCAAGGGTGATAACGTCGACCTCAGCTTCCACAAGCGCCTTCACCCTTTCAAGGGTATCAGAGGTGATGCCGACAGCTGCACCTACGAGCAAGCGTCCGTATCTGTCTTTGCAAGCCTTTGGGTGGCTTTTCACTTTCTGGATGTCCTTATAGGTGATAAGACCCGCCAGTTTGCCTTTTTTGTCAACGATGGGAAGTTTTTCTATCTTGTGTTTCTGAAGTATGGATTCAGCTTTGATCAGGTCTGTGCCCATTTCACCGGTCACCAGCGATTTGGTGGTCATGGCTTCCCTGATTTTCTTGGCAGTGTTTTTTTCGAACCTCAGATCACGGTTTGTAATAATGCCGGTCAGGTAACCTTTGTCATCGACAATGGGGATGCCGCCGATATGATGTTCTTTCATGAGTTTGAGGGCGTCTTTCAGGGAAGCATCTCCTGTGAGGGTGATCGGGTGCTGTATCATGCCGCTCTCGCTTCGTTTCACTTTTGCCACTTCTTTGGCCTGCTGGGCGATACTCATGTTTTTATGGATAATGCCTATACCCCCTTCACGGGCCATGGCAATGGCCATGGTGCTGCCTGTCACGGTATCCATCGCAGCGGAAATGATAGGGATATTGATGCTAATATTCCTGGTGAGTTTGGTCCTGGTGTCAACATCCCTTGGAAGGATCTCGCTATAGCGCGGCAATACAAGGACATCATCGAAAGTAAGACTTTCGCCGGCAATCTTGTTCTTAAAATCTATGGGGGTTTTTGTGGGCTTAGCCATGCAAATAATTGTTTTGGTTATTTGCGGTGCAAAGATAGTGTTTTTATTCTATTTTTTAAAGAATATGTGTTTTTTATTGTTTGGTGATTTTTGTGACCTATTTTTGTCTACCCCAAATATGAATTCACGCATCTGCCTTATTGCTTTTTTAATCTTTTCTTCATCTCTCCATTCACAAAGCAAGCTTGTCAGCGACCTGCCTGTAGACAATCTGCACCTTCTGGACACCATCGCCGGGAAATACAAGGTGTTTTTTACCGGGGAGAACCACATGTTTGCTGATGAGAACAGCAATATCAACCTGAAAATGCTAAAATACCTGAATGAAAAGACGGGCGTCAGGAACCTGATACTGGAACTCGGTTTTTCAAGGGGGTATATGCTGAACCGGTACATCAATGGTGATACTGGATACTACGACCTTTTAAGCAATACGACCAGTTTAAGTTACCTGGAATACTACAGGGAACTCAGGAAACTCAACGAGTCGCTCGATTCCTCCAGGCGCATAACGGTCCACGGAGTAGATGTGGAGCGCTTTGCAGACGACGGTCCGGTACTGTTGTACAACCTGCTTCCGGACTCTGCCGAACCCCCGGCTTCCATTTCATTTTCGGTAGAAGTGATCAGGTCTTACGGCTCTTATTCCATGAAAGGCATCAGGAATACGCATTATGACTTTGTCACGGACGACAATATCCCATATTCATATTACAGCGGATTCTATGATGCCAAGACAATCGATACCATGATTGCGGATTACAGGCTTCATAGGAATGATTTCATGCTGTACCTCGGCGATAGCTTTGCATTGTTCGATAATGTCTTCACCTCCATTATTGAATACAGGAGATATATGAATTATGCCGGAATGCCGCATCAGTACATATACAGGGAGCGGAAGATGTATGAGAATATGACCCAATTGCTGACATCCAACCCTTCCGAAAAATACTACGGGCAGTTTGGCCGTTGCCATGTCAGCCGCGCACATATGGACGAAGCGTGCAACTGGTATGCGTTCAGCTCCATCGCCAGGCGCCTGAACGAGGGGGTGGCGAAAGACCAGGTGCTCAGTATCGGCATATTTTATAATGAAAAGGGCGTCAAAAGTTTTTTGCGGTTCGACAGGAATTTTGAAAAAGGCATTGAAGAAGAGATCAAAAAGTACAAACCTGAGAAATGCTCCAATTCCAATCTGCTTTATAAAGTGGCAGATACGGATACGGCCCTGCTGCGCTACTACCAGTATATAATCTATAATAATAACTGTGCGCCAGGCAAGGACGTTGAAGCGAACGTTTTTTTGTCGTCGACCACCATGGATTTCGGATATGGTTCGGCCACTTTTGATCTTAAAAACCTGAATGCTGCCATTGCTCCGAACCTGCAGGGGTTCAGTCCTGACATGATGTTTTATACCCTTGGCTTTTCAGTCAGCAGCTACGGTTTTTACCAGAATATGAGCCTCCGGGGTTATTCCGGCGGAAAAATAATCAATGGACCTGTGACCTATAACCTTAAAGGATATACCATTCTTCAGGGATTCGGTTACATGCCTAACCTCAGCAGGAGGCTGGCCCTGGGCCTGTATGTGAATTATGGGTTCAGCCGTATGTCGCTGAATGTACAGAATGATACATCTTCAGTCGCCATCAGCAATGGCTTTTCCAATGTAAACCAGTTGAAATACATCAATAACGGGATTGTATTGGGTGGGGGAGCCGACCTGCGGTTTGCCATCACTTCCTGGTTCGGATTGTTCGCACGAACGAATTACCTCGTTGACGTATCCAACAAACGCTGGCGACAACCCTGGGGAATGGGAAATACCCTGGATAAGTCATCGCCTCCCACATCGGTAGGAAGTTACAGCTGGTGTGCAGGAATAAATTTCATCATACAGGATTAGAGCAATTTACAATAATGATTCACACATTAGCAAAGTGTTTTTACCAGCATCTTAAAAGTTTTATAATTTTGCAGCATGTACGTTCCCATTAAAAGGCAAATCCCCAACTTTTTCACGTTAGGAAATCTTTCGTTCGGAGTCCTGTCGATATTGGCTGTATTCAGGCAGGAGTATGAAACGGCTGTAATATGGGTCATAGCCGCAGCAGTGCTGGATGTGTTTGACGGTTTTCTGGCCAGGCTTTTAAAGGTGAGCGGTGAATTGGGGAAACAGCTCGATTCACTGGCTGATATGGTGACATTTGGCGTGGCGCCTGGTTTTATGCTGTTCATGTTAAGTGAACCATTGGACAGCAGTGTACGCTATTTTTTCCTGCTTATCCCGGTTTTTTCATGTTACAGACTGGCCAAATTCAATATTGATACCAGGCAGACGAATTCATTTATAGGCGTTCCGACGCCCATTACCGGGATTATGTGCATGTCCTGGGGCTGTATCGATGACCCATACAGGGAATTCGTTTTTGAAAATCCCTGGGTTTTTGCATTGTTTTGCACGGTTGTGTCGCTCCTTCTTGTCAGCAGGCTCAGGCTGCCATCGCTTAAATTTAAGAAAGGACCGGCAAGGGATTACACCAAGCATGTGGTATTGTTATGCATCGGCGTGGCGAGTCTTTTGTTCTGGGGATGGCTGTGCGTGCCTGTTTTTTATGCGGCGTACGTCATGTCCGCGGTTACCAATATCTTTAAAAGACCAAGCCAGGATTGAAAAAAATCCAAGGTTATTCATTCAATAATGGTTAATTTTGCGCCAAAAAATTAATTAAGTCATGAAGTTTTCCGTAGAAATTGAAGTAATGCCCCGCAAGGAATTGCTGGATCCGCAAGGTAAAGCTGTTACCAATGGATTGCACAATATTGGTTTTAACAATATTGATAATGTTCGCGTAGGTAAATGCATCACCTATGAAACTACGGCGTCTTCAGAACAGGAAGCTTTGCAGCAGGCAGAGGAAGCGAGCAGGAAGCTATTGGCCAACCTGGTCATGGAAAGTTATTCTGTCAGGGTCAGCTCCATGGCTTAAACAGCAGGCATGCCGGATGTAGCCGTTATAGGAGGTGGGGCAGCAGGTTTTTTTGCCGCCATCAACATAAAGAAAAAGCATCCGGGCCTGAAGGTTCACATTTACGAAAAGAGCCGTACCGTACTCGGGAAAGTCAAGGTAAGCGGAGGCGGCCGCTGCAATGTCACGCATGCATGTTTTATTCCTGAAGATCTTGTAAGATATTATCCGAGAGGACATAAAGAACTCCTGTCTGTCTTCCAACGGTTTAATCCCATCCATACTATCGAATGGTTTCACCGGAACGGGGTCAGGCTCAAGACCGAATCCGACGGACGCATGTTTCCCGTTTCAGACGATTCGCAGACCATCATCGATTGTTTCCTGGGTAACTGCACCCGCCTGGACATACCAGTCCATACTAACCATGCCGTCCAGGAAATAGAAAAGACAGATGGTGGATTCAACCTGAAGATCAATGACAAGATCGTGAAAGCGTCGAAGATTGTCG
This sequence comes from uncultured Bacteroidota bacterium, assembly GCA_937867025.1. Lineage (GTDB taxonomy): Bacteria > Bacteroidota > Bacteroidia > NS11-12g > UBA955 > JABMMZ01. The sequence goes on from CALMKH010000236.1 coordinate 11,367, forward strand.
TAAGTCCGGGAAGCAGTGAACATTTCTGGAACATGCTCAAGATGTTGGGTCATACCATTGTTCCTCCCGTTCCGTCATTGTTCACATTCAATATAAAGCATCCGCTCCTTAAGGAACTGATGGGCTTGTCGCTTGCAAACGCCACCGTAAAGCTGGTAATCGGCAATGCCGTATGCAAGGCGAACAAACTCAGGGAAGACGACCTGGCACAATCAGGTCCTTTGCTGATCACCCACTGGGGACTGAGTGGCCCGGCCGTACTCAAACTGTCTTCCGTCGCGGCGAGGGTGCTGAACCAGGTGAACTATGAATTCGACATCCTGCTGAACCTGACAGGAAAGGAAGCCGGAGAAGTGGACAGGACCCTACAGTCTTCCAAACAGGAGAACAGCAAAAAACGCATTGTCAATACACCGTTATTCAATATTCCCTCACGATTATGGACACGGTTGCTTGAAGTGAGTCTCAACCGTACCGACATGAACTGGGCCGACCTGTCAAAAAAAGATATGGCTTTACTTTCGGAAAGTCTTTATGCGTTCCGTTTGCCTGTAAAGGGAAAAAGCACGTTCAAGGAAGAGTTCGTAACTGCGGGCGGGGTGGATTTAAAGGAAGTGGATTTCAAGACTATGGAAAGTAAAGCAGTTCCGGGGCTGTACCTTGCCGGGGAGGTATTGAACATTGATGCATTAACGGGAGGCTTTAATTTCCAGGCGGCGTGGAGCGAGGGGTGGATGATAAGTGAGAGTATTTAAGCATTAGATTGGTCAGGATTACTCAAAAAGCTTTTGAGCCCCCACACATCATAAGTGCGTAGGAGCTCAAAAACAAAATCACGAATATTTTCTTGAAATATGACAGGTTTAATTCTTTATCACATTGTTCTCGTACCTCGCCCTGCTGTTGAAGCCAAACGATATGCCAAGCCTGTACCCCTCGCTGCTCGGAACAAAGTAGGCGTTTACAGGGATATTCAGCTTGCCTGATTTGAAGGTCTTGCCCACCACAAAGATGAAGGAGGGGTGCAGGGCCCATTCACCGCGGCTGTCAATCCTGCTTTCGATATATGGTTTTTTCAGCATGCCCATCGTGTCTTCCACCAGGTGCCACTGGTTATTGTCGTCATAAAACCCCTTGGCTTTGGTCGTAAGCGAAATGCTTGGCCCGAACGCAAATTCCCACCCGTTCTGGTTATTCCTCATGCCGTTCAGAATGGTCAGGCTCGGTATGAACAGACCCTGGTCGAGCCCTGTCAGCATGGGGCATACTTCAAACAAAGCCTGGAAATTTCCCTGGTTGAGATATTGTTTTTCAAACTGGTAACCGAACTGGAACATGACAGGCATCGCATTGAAGCCACCTTCTTTCCGGGGTTTTTGAAGCAGCTCAGCGCTGGGACCTGTAAAGTATGTCACTCCCATTCTCGGACCGTCGGCTCTGAGGCGGTTGGTGTACGGATTGTTGCGCGATTCGTCGAAAATAAAATTCCTGGTGAGGGTGTTGACTTCATCCGGGTTGTTCGCCACGCCATACATGTCGTTCAGTGTAATTCTGATCATGGTCGGAATCGATTGGGGAAGAACCAGGAATTCCCTGACGATCTGTTTGTCAAAATCATTGGTTTTGGAATCAAACACTTTAAAATTTATAACTATGCGTTCAGCGACCTTAGTGATGCTTCCGGTAAACACTTTGTCGCATGTTAGTTTCCTGGCGACTTCAGCTATGCAGAATGTACTGAAGCATTTGTCGTACTTAATGCTGTCGCGCTTGTAAAGATATTCAAGATCGTAATTGTCGATCAGTGAATAAATGCCCAGTTTGTCGAGTTCGAGCCTTGTAATGGCTGTGACCGGCATGTCTTCGGGATTGAATGAATGCAGATCCCTTAAGCCACGAGTGTCGATCTCTATTAAAGCTACCTTGGCCTTAATATTCTGTTGGGCGTGAGCTGGCATGGCAACCGATATCAGGATGTATGCCGCAATAATTAAATGTTTGTAGTTCATAATAATTGATTTGTTTTTGTGAGTACAAAATTGATGAACCCGGCGCACCCCTTTTTGGCAAAAAATGTCGCACTTTATTCTATTTTATTAAAAATTTGTGATTGTTACACAGGATTTTGGCAATTAATGTGTACTTTTTTGCATTAAATGCAACAGCATTTATTTAATTTTGTAATTGTTAATTTTGATTAATGAGCTCCAAAACAAAAAATACAACAAAATTCCAGGGGAAATGGAATGAAATTTTGCAGGCCCATACGCCAAATCACATTTCCCTGGCGCGGGAGATCAGTGAATTGCTGGACATCAGCATCGACAGTGCCTACCGCCGGCTCCGGAATGATACGGAATATACGCTCGATGAGGCCGCTGTTATCGCCAACCATTTTAACCTGCCCCTCGAAGCGCTTAATAATGAGCTGCAGTCCGTCGTGAGTTTCAAGATCAACCGCCTTGACAATAC
>CALMKH010000237.1 GCA_937867025.1 uncultured Bacteroidota bacterium
CTACACCCAGGAAGGCATCCAGGTGAGCACAGGCGTGCATAAGATTGTCAATGTGGTAATGGAGAAGGAAGAATAGGTCGCATATCTTTCCGGATCTAATGTCATGCTGATCCAACCAAGTATCCGAACGGCACACTGAAAGGTGTGCTGTTTGTGTTTATACATGAATTAGATATTCTAGCTTCCAATTCAGCTAACATCATTTTAAAAGTTGTAACGTTATATTCTGGCAACCAAAAAACCCAAAGAAAAAGCCAACGCAAAAGCGTGGTAGTTACAACAAAAAAATGCAAGTCAAGAAAGGAATTTTTGTACGGATCAACGTTTCTATTCAGGATGCTAAATTGAAAAAAAATGAAGAGAAAAAGTCTCTATAGCACTGTCTCCGACTGCATATCTAAAGATATATCACCTTTTTGGAAGTGGTTTATAGTTATTGCAGGTACTATTGAAGTTATATGGTTAATTTTTTAGCTACGCGTAACTGGTATTGTTGTCTCCTGAAGGGACCCCATCCCTGCCCTGGCAAGGACCCACCCCGAACCCCTCCGCAGGAGGGGACTTAATCTTCTTCCACAAGAGAGATTTACAATCCTAATTATTCATTATTAATTATCCATTCATCTCTCCACCACTTCCAGATGGTTATCGGGACCCTCCAAAGGAGAGGACTCCAATAGAAGGCTATAGAAGCTTTAATGTGTCCGCGAAGGGGAACTTCACGAGGTGATCGCAAGAACAAGTTTTGATTCGTGCTTTCGTTATATAAAGTCCTCCCAGGGAGGTTCGGACTTACACAGGTGCCTGGAGGGGTTCAGGGTGGGTTACGTTATTGTTTTTCTTGTGTTGATTCTATGAGATATTTCCGAAAAAAGCTTTAACCCGACAAACTACTTTAAGCGTTATATAAAGTCCCCTCCTGCGGAGGGGTTCAGGGTGGGTTACGTTATTGTTTTTCTTGTGTTGATTCTATGAGATATTTCCGAAAAAAGCTTTAACCCGACAAACTACTTTAAGCGTTATATAAAGTCCCCTCCCGGGAGGGGTTCGGGGTGGGTTAAGTTATTACGAACATATACTAACAGTTAGTTTTTTATCCTTCTTGTTAATTAGATGTTCTTTTATTCAAAGGTGATATTAACTTTCATTATGAAATATCGAATATTACCTTATAATCCCCGCTTAAAAGCATATGCCCGAAAGCTCAGGAATACTATGACCTTATCTGAAATTATACTATGGGAACATCTCAGGCAGAAACAAATGATGGGCGTAACATTTCAGCGTCAGAGACCAATACTTGAATACATCGTTGACTTCTATTGTAAAGAATTACTTCTTGTTATAGAAATTGATGGAAGCAGTCATGACCTGGATGAAGGTGAAGATATGATAAGGCAAAAACAGATTGAACAACTAGGTGTATCCTTTTTGAGATTTACAGATGCAGAAGTAAAACAGGATTTGAAACATGTACTCCATCAGATAGAAGCGTACATTGTAGAAAATAAAGAGTTGAGTAATGAGGATAGTTTTTCGGTGATGGATGACTGACGCCTGCCTTGGAAGGGATCACATTTCCTGAAGGGACCCCTTCCCTGCCTTGGCAAGGACCCACCCCGAACCTTTATCTTTCCACAAGAGATATCCAGGATGATGAGACCCACCACGAACTCCTCCGCAGGAGGGGACTTAATCTTCTTCCACAAGAGATATCCAGGATGAGGAGACCTACCTCTAACCTCCTCCGCAGGAGGGGACTTTATCTTTCACGGGAGAGATGACCTACTATCCTAGTTATTCATTATCCACTCCCCTGTATCCTATATCCTATATCCTATATCCTGTATCCTATATCCTCGGGACCTTCCTATTCAAAACGGCACCTCATATTTCCTGATGCAGTTGCCGACAAGCACCCAGCTGGCACCGAAGATCAGGGAAAAGATAACATGCAGCATGCCTGAGACAGTGCCGACGATCATGGGCACACCGGCCATCAGCAGTATGGAGCCAATCATCATGAAACCCACATATTTCGGCAGCTTGTCACTCATTACCAGGGCAATGCCTATCAACACCCATCCCAGCATCCAGACACTGACAGCGGCAAAGAAGAAAGGCTTCAGCGCCTCGAGCGACGTGCCAATGGCCATCATATCCATCATCGGCATCTCGATCTTGGTCTGGGCATAAATGCCCGGAAGAACAAATATCTCAATGACAATAATGGAGACGCTCCAAACACTGCCTATCATGCCCACAAAATACGCCACCTGGTTGAGCGGGGTTACCTCGTGTTTCAGGAAGCTGAAAATACCGATAATACCCAGCACGCTCAGCGAAAAACCGATAAGCAGCGCAATATGCACAGGGTACCACGAAGCCAGGAGTATGTTGCCCGGCACGCTGGCATCCGGCCTGAAGCTCAGGGCCAGTCCTGACAGTATGCCCGCGGTGATCAGCGAAAAACCGCCAAGACCCTGAAATATCCTGTTGAAATTGTGATGTCTTTTGGCATCCGCATTGGTGTATGCAGCGGAATCACCTAATACCCTTATTGTTTCCTGATGTTCCATTGTATTGAAAATGAAATACAAAGATATACAGGGGCGTTCTTCACTTGCCTTACACAACTTTTGAATTTTCTTGCAATATTCGCACCTCTTAACGGTTAAGGACAGATTCCGCACCCCGTGTGTGGCTGAAGCGCCAGGGATGGAACGGCCTGTCTGAGCTCCTTTTCATGGCTTTGCAGGAAAAGAGCGAGTAGTGACAGCCCGGTGGCGCCTGGACAGACAAGGAACGGCAAACGGTTCCCGTTCTGCAATAGTTTGTGCTGCCCAGGATACAGGCGGCAGGCGCCCTGCTGAAGACCCGCGGAAACAGTGTCTAAAAAATGAAACTTAGGCTTTTGCATTTAGAGGTCAAATGGTTATTTTTGCCCATCTTAATTTAAAACGAGCACATGAGAGAAATTCAATTCCGCGAAGCCCTGAGAGAAGCCATGAACGAGGAAATGCGTGAAAATGAACGCATATTCCTGATCGGTGAGGAAGTGGCTGACTATAACGGCGCCTACAAGGTCAGCCAGGGCATGTTGGCTGAATTCGGAGCGAAACGTGTGATTGACACTCCCATTGCCGAACTCGGTTTTGCAGGTATCGCGGTAGGTGCGGCCATGAACGGACTGATCCCTATCGTGGAGTTCATGACGTTCAATTTCTCGCTCGTGGCAATTGACCAGGTGATCAACAGCGCTGCAAAAATGAACAGCATGTCGGGAGGTCATTTCAAATGCCATATGGTGTTCAGGGGACCTACGGGCAGTGCAGGCCAGCTGGGTGCGCAGCACTCGCAGAACTTCGAGAACTGGTACGCCAACACACCGGGCCTGAAAGTGGTGGTGCCTTCAAACCCTTATGACGCAAAAGGTCTGCTGAAGTCGTCCATACGCGACGGCAACCCTGTGATATTTATGGAAAGTGAGCAGATGTACGGCATGAAAGGCGAAGTGCCCGAAGAAACCTATACCCTGGAGTTGGGCAAGGCCCACGTGGTGAAAGAGGGTTCAGATGTCACCATCGTCTCGTTCGGTAAAATGATGCTGAGGGTGCTGGAGGCCGAGAAAGCCCTGGCAGAAGCCGGCGTCAGCGCAGAGATCATCGACATGAGGACGGTTCGCCCACTGGATCACGAGACCATTGTCAACTCCATTAAAAAAACGAACAGGCTGGTGATCGTTGAAGAGGCCTGGCCGCTTGCGTCCATCAGCAGCGAGATCACCTACCAGGTTCAGAGGCACGCCTTCGATTACCTCGACGCACCGATCAGGCGCGTGACAAGCCGCGACGTTCCCCTTCCTTATGCCCCTACCCTTGTGGAAGCTTACCTGCCATCCGTAAAGGCTATCGTGGAAGCTGTAAAAGGCGTAACATATAAGTAAACATGTAAGGTTCAGAATCAGGAAAGCGCTACCCGCTTTGCCCATACTAACTGTCACTACCAACTAACTATTATTTCACTGTCCATGAGTATCGACCATTATAAACATACCGCGGCGGAACGCTTCATGCGGTATGCCCAGATAGACACCGAGGCGGATCCCAACTCCGATACCCAGCCTTCATCCGAAAAACAGAAAGACTTATGCCGCCTGCTGGTGGAAGAACTTCTGGCCATGGGCATTACGGATGCCGAGCTGGACCACAACGGCTATGTGTACGCTACCGTTCCGGCCACATCGGCCAAACATGTTCCCGTGCTCTGTTTCTGTTCACACGTGGACACCGCACCGGATGTGACAGGCAACGGCGTGAAGCCCATATTGCATAAGAACTACCAGGGAGGCGACATCCGTTTTCCGGATGACAGTTCCCTGGTCCTGAATGCGGAAGAATATCCTTACCTGGCACAGCGCACGGGCGACGACATCATCACCGCCTCGGGCAAAACCCTGCTCGGCGCGGATGACAAGGCCGGTGTCGCCATCATTATGGACCTGGCGAATTACCTGGTCACACACCCGGAGATACCGCACGGCAAGATCAGGCTCCTGTTCACCCCCGACGAAGAGATAGGTCGCGGTGTCAATGCCCTCAATATGCAAAAGCTGGCTGCCGATTTCGGCTATACCCTGGACGGCGGACCGCGAGGTGTGCTGGAAGGCGAGTCATTCTCGGCCGACGGCGCCACAGTGGTGTTTGAAGGTATAAGCGCCCACCCGGGCTACGCCAAAGGCAAAATGGTAAGCGCTATACGCGTGGCGTCGCACTTCATGGATTCACTGCCGAAAGATACATGGTGTCCCGAGGCCACTTCGGAAAGACAGGGTTTTGTACACGCGGTGCACATGAACGGAGGCGTTGAAAAAGCGACTGTGCAATTTATCGTCAGGGATTTTGAAACGGCTAGGCTCGCTGAACATGAGTCAAGACTTGAACAACTTGCCAGGGCGGCGGTCGAAAAATTTCCGGGTGCGCGTTATGAGTTCACTGTAAAGGAACAATACCGCAATATGCGCGAAGTGCTGGACCAGAATCCCTTTGTGATGGCGCATGCGGAAGAAGCATACAGGCGCGCCGGTTTAACTCCGGTGCAGGAAAGCATCAGGGGCGGTACGGACGGTTCGCGTTTATCGTTCATGGGTTTGCCCTGCCCGAATATCTTTACAGGCGAAATGGCGATTCACTCGCGCAAGGAATTCGTTAGTGTGCAGGATATGGAAAAGGCGGTTGAGACCCTGGTGCACCTCGTGCAGGTGTGGGAGGAAAAGAGCTGACGGATTGCGATATGGCTTAGAAAGTCTATATGGCGTTCATATCCGCATGCCCTCAGAACCATTCTTTCATCTTATCGATAAAACTCTTGTCCTTTTTGGCGTTCTTGGGTGAGAAATTCTCGGAATCCCTGAGCTTTTTAAGGAGTTCGGCTTCATCGGAATTTATTTTCTTGGGGATCCAGATATGTATCTTGATCAGCTGGTCGCCGGTGTGGTAGCCATTCACTTCGGGGAAACCCTTTCCACGCAGCCGCAATACTTTTCCGCTTTGTGTTCCGGGGTCGATGGTGATCTTGGCTTTGCCTTCTATGGTAGGCACTTCGACACTGCAGCCGAGTATGGCGTCGGTCACGCTGATGACCAGGTTGTATATCACATGCTGGTCCTGGCGTTCCAGTTCGGGATGTGCTTCCTCTTCTATCAGGATCAGCAGGTCGCCGTCAATGCCGCCGCCGGGGGCAGCATTTCCCTTGCCGCTTATCGACAGTTGCATGCCTTCCTGGACGCCGGCTGGTATCTTGATGGTTGTTTCTATCTCTTCATACACCAGGCCGTTTTCGTTCGCCCCTGCCGGCCTGTTTGAAAGTATTTTGCCGGTACCGTTACACGTAGGGCACGGGCTTACAGTTTGCATCTGCCCCAGGAATGTCTGCGTGATCCTGTTGACCTGTCCCGTACCCCTGCAGGTTCCGCAATCCTTGAATGTGGCGCCTTTGGCCAGCACCTGCTTGCGGTACTTTATCTTCTTCTCGACACCTCCGCGGATGTCGGCGTAACTCAGTTTAAGTTTTATGCGGATATTGCTGCCCACATTGGCGCGGGTCCTTCCGCCCCTTCCTCCGCCGCCAAAGAAATCGCCGAAACTTCCCCCTCCGAAAATATCGCCGAACTGGCTGAATATGTCTTCCATATTCATGCCTCCGCCGCCGAAACCTCCGCTTCCGCCTCCCAGGCCGGCATGGCCGTACTGGTCGTACCGTTGTTTTTTCTGAGGATCGCTGAGCACCTCGTAAGCCTCCGCCGATTCCTTGAATTTTTCTTCCGCGGCCTTATCACCCGGATTCTTGTCCGGATGGTACTTGATGGCCATCTTGCGGTAGGCCTTCTTGATCTCGTCTGCGCTCGCCGAACGGCTTACCTCCAGTATTTCGTAATAATCTCTTTTAGCCAATGTGTATAACTGATTATAATTCTACTCTCCGACAACTACTTTTGCAAACCTGATCACATGACCGTTCAGGGTGTACCCTTTTTCCGTCTCGTCAATCACCTTGCCTTTCATATCTTCGCTTGGCGCGGGTACATTGGTAATGGCTTCATGCATATCCACATTAAAGTCGAGCCCAATGCTGTCCACAGGTTTCAGTCCTTTCGACTGCAATATGGTGTTGAACTTCTGGTATATCAGATCCATTCCCTGTTTCAGCGTTTCTATATCCTGGGTGGATTCGGAGGCTCTGCGGGCGCGTTCGAAATCGTCTATCACAGGCAATAACGCCAGTATGACATCCTTGCCGGCAGTCTGAAGTATCTCAGCCTTTTCCTTAATGGTTCTTCTTTTATAATTATCGAATTCGGCATGAATCCGCAGAAACTTGTCATTCACTTCTTCAAGCTGCTTTCTGAGTGTTTCGATCTCTTTTCCTTCAGCAGTATCTTCTGCATTGCCGGTGTCCCCGGGTTTCAGGACGGGATCGGCATTCTCCATTTGCTCGTTTAACTCGTCTATCATATGAGCAACTTTGGCAAAAATATTGCCAATGCCTAAAATGTGACAAGATGACGGGGTTTGTAAGGGCGGGAAGCTTAGCAAAGTCCCGGCGTTCGTGTGAAATGATGAATAAATTGCGTTCCTGTGAATGGATAGGCTCGGGAATGCGGATGCCGGAATGGATCCGGAACCTTAAACTCTGCTTCTGCGCCGGCTAAGGTGCTGACTTACTTCAGCAGCGCATCGATATGATTTTCGATATCGATCATTTTGGCAGAGGACTGACTGATATGTCCTTTGCTGTCCAGGAGTATGATCCTGGGAAGGGTGTTGACATTGAACTTCAGGGCTACCGGCGACTCGTATTTCTTGAAATCGCACACATGTTCGGTCCAGGTAAGTCCATCCTCTTCAATGGCTGTTTTCCAGCTTGTCTGGTCGGTATCGAGCGACACGCTGATGAATACGATCTTGGGGTTGGTCTTATATTTCTGGAAGACCCTGACGAGATGCTTGTTCTCGCTGCGGCTTATTTTACTCCATGATGCCCAGAAACTGAGAACGATCACTTTCCCTTTATGCTTTGCCAGGTCGAGCGAATCGGCCATAATAAGAACCGGTGTTGCAGAGGCCGCTGAATGGGGAACTGATGTTTTGCCTGTGAATCCGTAAATAACGAAACTGAGGATGGAAACAAGGGCGACAGGTACTATAATGTGCTTGGATTTCATAATGTTAAGGATATCCTTAATCTAACCTTACAATTTCTGCGCCAATATGGTTAAGCCGCTGGTCTATATACTGGTAGCCCCTGTCTATCTGTTCGATATTTTTTATGGTGCTGGTCCCGTTGGCGCTCAATGCCGCGATCAGCATGGCCACTCCTGCGCGGATATCCGGTGAACTCATGGTAATGCCTTTCAGCGGGGCTTTCTTATCCAGGCCCATGACGTTCGCCCTGTGGGGGTCGCAGAGTATGATCTTGGCTCCCATATCGATCAGGTTATCGACAAAGAACAGCCTGCTTTCAAACATTTTCTGGTGTATCAGCACATTACCCCGCGCCTGGGTGGCGGTAACCAGCACAATACTGATCAGGTCGGGCGTAAAACCCGGCCATGGGGCATCGGCTATGGTAAGTATGCTTCCGTCTATAAATGACTCTATTTCGTAGTGTTTCTGTGAAGGAATATGTATATCGTCGCCCCGGTATTCCAGTTGTATGCCAAGGCGTCTGAAAACGTCGGGAATAATGCCCAGTTCAGGTATGCGGCAATCCTTGATGGTGATCTCGCTTTCGGTCATCGCCGCCAAGCCAATAAAGCTTCCTATCTCTATCATGTCGGGCAGCATGGTATGGGTTGTCCCGCCAAGGCTTTCAACGCCTTCGATGCTGAGCAGGTTGCTGCCGATGCCGGATATCTTCGCACCCATGCTGTTGAGCATCCTGCAGAGCTGCTGCAGGTACGGTTCGCAGGCGGCATTGTAAATGGTGGTTCTGCCGCTTGCCAGCGAAGCCGCCATAAGGATATTGGCTGTGCCGGTCACGGACGCTTCATCGAGCAGCATATAAGCGCCTTTGAGACGCCCGCTTTCGGCTGTCACTTTGTAAAACTGCTCATCGGGCAGATATTCGAATTTAGCGCCCAGCTTCATAAAGCCGATGAAGTGGGTATCAAGCCTCCTCCTGCCGATTTTATCGCCTCCGGGACTGGGAATAAACCCTTTGCCAAACCGCGCCAGGAGAGGGCCTATGATCATGATGGATCCCCTCAGGCTTGCACCCTTGGCTTTAAATTCAGGCGAATTGAGATAATCCAGGTTGATATGTTCGGCTTTGAATGCATATGATCCTTCCGAAAGTTTGCGGACCTGCACCCCGAGTTCACTCATTAGTTCTATAAGCCTGAGCACATCCCGGATAGCGGGTATATTATGTATAACGACTTCTTCGGGAGTGAGCAGTACAGCGGAAATAATCTGCAAGGCTTCATTCTTGGCACCCTGGGGAATGATTTCACCCTTCAGTTTCCTGCCCCCGGTGACTTTAAAGGTTGACATCTAGGAATTCTTTTTGTAGTTGTTGTACTTTTTGTTCTTGTTATGGAATTTGCCGCCGCCGCCATTGCCGCCGGTATTATGCTTGAAGAACTTCTTCTTCCTTTGCTCAAGGGTGATTTCGAGCTCCTCAGGATTGACCTTCAGTTTCTTTTGCGAAATGATTTCAAGGTGTTCGGCCAGCTGCACATTGGTAAGGTTCTCGTTGTTCCAGTTCCTTGAAGAGTTGGTCATGAAAGAAGCCAGCAGGTTGAGGAACTCGGCTTTCATTTCCTGGTTTTCGATGGTTGTGGCCTTATTGACCATAAACTGAAGATTCCTGCCGTAAAACCTGAATTTAATAGGCTGATTGGGATATTCCACCTTATCGGGTTTCCTGAATATTTTTGTCTTTTCAGGCACAGGGTAAGGGCCTTCCACATCCAGCCTGAACTCGGAAATGATATGCAGGTGATCCCATAGTTTCTGTTTGTAATCGGCCTGTTCCTTCACAATGGGATTTAATATCTCCATCACTGAAATAAGGGCTTCGGCCATCTTCAGGCGTTTCTCTTTATCCTCAATGGCCACCACATGATCCACCATATCCTGGAATGATCTGCCGTATTCTGAGATAATAAGTTTTTTCGCCAGTGTATTATATTGAAATAATTCCCTCATATATCTTTTCAAAGATAAGTAAAAACAGAACATGTCTCAAAACTTTTTACAAGTTTTTGGAAGCGGATGGGCCCGGAAAAACAAGTGCATAAAAAAACCTGCAAAATGTCTTTGCAGGTTTTATATACCGTTAATAAGTGTCCTTATTTAATAGCGTTCGGGTTGCGCGCTTCGAACTTCATCGTGTGAGTTGAACCATCGTCATGTACGAACTCGAACTTCAGGTCCTTGTCTTTCAGCATCAGTATTTTGACTTCCAGGAAGTCTGTAGCGTCATTCTGAGCCACATCCGGATTGCCTATGATACCGAAACGGATCTTCCTGAATTTATCCATAAAGGTCCATTGTCCGCCTCTTGCAAGCTTCTGGTTGAACCATACCCTATCCCTGAATGAATTCTGGATAGCCTGGTACGTGCTTGGCATTTCAGGCTTGCTGGTGGTGAATATCTTGCCGTCATGAGCATCTGAGTATGACTTGGTATATTGCAAACCGAAGCCGTATGACGGACCTTTTGTAAGGATAAACAGCAATTCCATTGAATCTCCGCTTCTCCATGCATTTTTCAGGGAATCCACTGACTGACCGTTCACCTGGTATTCGGTAAGGCTCCACTCGTTAGCCAGCCTGTCTTTTTTCGACCTGAACGAAATCTTCGCACCTTCCTTGTAGCATGACGTTAAAGCGAATGCTACCACCACTACACCTGCGATCAATAAGTTCTTAATACTTTTCATTTTTTAGGTTTTAATATGTTGCAAATATATAGCTATTAAATATTTAAAGCAAGCAAAGTTTTTAATAATTAAAAGTAAAACAGCAGTTTCAGAATGCCGTTATAGTTGTCTGTATCCAACGTAAATCCCTTAGCCTTAGGACTTAAGGCTGATTTTTCCTCAACTGTCTGGGCGGTGCTGAAGTCGTGCCTTTCGGTAGTGGATTCAGCGGCGCTCCTGACGTATACAGAAGGCCCATAGCCTAATTCGCCGCCTACGGAAATGCGGGGCGCCACAAAGTATTCCACACCTGCAAATCCCCTGACGCCTATTGTGAACATCGATGAAGCCCTGATTTTCGTCACCCTGATGATGCCGGTATCGAGATGCTCGAGTTTATTGCCGTATTCAAACTTCGTGTTGCTGCCTGAATTATAACCAAGTGTGAAATCTGCCCCGTAAAAACCCTGGAGCCTGGTAGAACCTTTCCTTTTCTCAATCCCGACAGCCAATCCCAAAATGGTGCTGCGTTGTTTCTGCTCGTCTATCACCTGACTGTTTACCGGTGCATCAGGCCTCATGTCCGCCACATTCACCATGCTTGTGTTATTGATAATGGCAAACCTGAAACTCGCCCTGTAAGCTATATTGGCCGATTTCATGTACTTGCCGAATAGCATCTGGTTGGGAGCGGCAAATGAAGCGCCGGGAGAATTGTTGTTCGAACTGTTGTTGAACATGTTGCCGATATAATCCAATAACGGATTGGCGCCGAAACCGATGCAGTAATCACCTCTTTCAGGAAGAATGTTAATGCCTCTTTTGTTTTTCAGGACCGGTTGCAGCTGCGCTGAAACACTAAGAATTGAACCCGTGAAAAGTATCAACAGTATGTTTTTCATGGGCGCAAAATTATATATTTTTAGCTATGAATCATTAGCTTGGCGAATTTTAATACCAACGTTTTCTGCCCAACCTCGTCAAACTGTATAACAGCCTTGCGGTTGTCGCCGGTATCCTGAAGTTTTACCACGGTGCCCCTGCCGAAACGCTGGTGCTCAATGATATCGCCCTCCTTTATGCCCGATGTATCGCTCTCCTTGAAATTCTCAGAAACCTTCACCGTCTGCAATGGACGCGCCTGCCTCCCTGTAAACATGCCAAAACCCTTTCCAAAGCCTTTGTCACGTTCCTGGAACATCGGCTCCTGCCTTGGTTGTCCATAGGCTATCTCGAGATATTTGATGTCAATCTCGTCAATAAACCGGCTGGGTTCGCAAGGCACCAGGTTGCCATATTTAAACCGGGATGTGGCGAATGATAATGTCAGTTTTTCCTCTGCACGCGTGACAGCCACATAAAAAAGACGCCGCTCTTCTTCCAGGTCGGGGCGGCTGTTGAGGCTCAGCTGGCTCGGAAAAAGATTCTCTTCCAATCCTACCACATACACATGTTTGAACTCAAGTCCTTTACTGCTGTGTATGGTCATCATCACGACCTTATCCGTATTGCCGTCATCCTTGTCCGCATCTGTCAGCAATGCAATATCCTGCAGGAATACCGAAAGGGTCTTTTCGTTTTCGTTGGTGTCATCCTCCGTAAATTCCTTTATCGCATTGAGCAGCTCCACCAGGTTCTCATGCCTTGACACGCCTTCGACGGTCTTGTCCTCATACAGTGTTTTCAGAAGGGTGGATTGTTTGGCTACATATTCCGCTATCTCATATGCATTCTTTGTCGGAAGCATGGTCTGAAAACTGGATATCATCATGTAAAAATCGCGGAGATGGGCGGCCGAACTTCCGAATACGGGAAATTGCGAAGCATTTTTCAGCACTTCCCACAGCGGCATATCGTATTCTGCAGCAAGCACCAGGAGTTTATCCACGGTGGTAGGACCTATCTTGCGGGCCGGGTAATTGATGATCCGCTTCAGCGCTTCCTCATCATTCGGATTCACCACCAGCCTCAGGTAGGCTAGCATATCCTTGATCTCCTTTCGCTGATAGAAACTTGTTCCCCCGTATACGCGGTACGGAATATTCATTTTCCTCAGGGCTTCCTCAAACGCGCGGCTTTGCGCGTTGGTGCGGTAAAGTATGGCGAAATCTGAATTTGACAGCTGTTTCTGGTTCTTTTCCTCAAAAATGCTTTGCGCCACCATGCGGCCTTCTTCATTGTCGCTAAGTGTCCTGACCACCCTTATCTTCTCGCCGGGTTGGTTTTCGGTGAATATCTTCTTCTCCAGTTTGTCCTTGTTCCTTTCAATAATGGAACTGCTGGCGTTCACAATGTTCGATGTACTGCGGTAATTGTGCTCCAGCTTGAATACATTCAGATCGGGATAATCTTTCTCAAAGTTGAGTATGTTCTGGATGCTCGCGCCCCGAAAGCTGTAAATGCTCTGTGAATCGTCGCCCACCACGCAGATGTTCTCATACATGGCTGCCAGGCTTTTCACGATCATATACTGGCAGAGATTCGTGTCCTGGTACTCATCCACCATAATGTACCTGAACTTGTGCTGGTATTTGTACAGCACGTCCGGGTAGCGTTTGAACAGCTGGTACGTGTTCACCAGCAGATCGTCGAAATCCATGGCGCCTGCCTTGAAACAGCGCAGCTGGTAAGTGGCAAATATTTTTGAGATCAGTGGCCGTCCGGATGAAGCATCAGCTTCCATCAGTTCGGGTATGCTGATGTATTCCTTATGTGTAATAAGACTGTTCTTGCAATTGCTGATGCGGTTGTAAACCAGGCCCGGCTTATATAGCTTATCATCGAGGTTCATTTCCTTGATGATGGTTTTTATCAGGCTTTTGGCGTCATCGGTGTCGTAGATGGTAAAGTCCTTAGGATAACCGATCCGTTCCGCTTCTATCCTCAGTATCTTGGCAAACACACTATGAAAGGTTCCCATCCAGAGGTTGCGCGCTTCAGATCCCACCACCGATTCAATTCTCGACTTCATTTCGCGAGCTGCCTTATTGGTGAATGTCAGCGCCAGAATATTGAATGCGTCTGTTCCCTGCTTGATGATATGGGCGATGCGATACGTGAGTACCCTGGTCTTGCCGCTGCCTGCACCTGCAATAATCATGACAGGCCCTTCGGTGCACATCGCAGCCTGGCGTTGCACCTCGTTCAATTTATCCAGATACGGTGGATGATCGTTCATGTAAAACCTCTGAATCTTTTAGTAGAATGTTTTGAAAAGGAGGATGTCCTTCCCTACAAAAATTAACTGCACAAAGATAATGAAGATAATTGAGAATGTAACAGATAATTGACAGTTGAAATGAAACCGTTTGATTCTGATAATTTTTATCCTCTGGGCAAACAAAAAAAGTACAGCTTTTCCATTGCACATTGAATGAAAGACCCCGATACATTCCTGCACCGGGGTCTTGTGTTTATTAAAAATTCCCGCGGAGCGAGACCATGAAATTTCTTCCGGCGGCACTGTACCCGGACGAGAATGTCCTGTAGTGCTGGTCAAGAATGTTTTCAACGGCCAGCTGAACCTGCAATATCCGGTTCACCTGGTAAGAACCCCTGATGTTCAGTGTATACCAGGCAGGTGTAAATCCGTTTACTGGATCAGCCGAATATATCTGGTTATCTTCACCAACCAGGTTATAATCGCCGGACTTTTTGGCGCCGTTGAATATCGTGAACAATTCGGCTCTCAGCTTGCTCATTTTATACATGATTCCCAGCCTCCCGAAAACGGGTGATATATGGTCGAGGGGATAATCCGTAGTATCGGTATTTATCCTGCCATATGTATAATTCACATTGGCATTGACACTGATCCGTTTGCTGAAATCCAGATTAACGCCTGCATACCATCCGTAAATATAAGCGCTTGCTGCGTTCTGCATACTCACTACACCGCTCCTCACCCCATTGAAAACGATGGAATCCTGCCCGTTCAGCCGGGTGCTGTTAAATGTAATGGCGTTGCTGAACCTGGTATAGAAACCGCTGACTTCCACATTATATTTTTTCACGAATGTCTTGTTGATCACCAGGTCGATATTGGATGTCTGCTCAGGTTTTACAAACGGGTTCGGTATGATCACGCGTCCGCCGGCGCTTTCAAACACTTTTCCGGCATCATCCACATTCGGCGCCCTGAACCCTGTAGCGATGGTGCCGGATATTTTCAGGTCTTTCGGGCCAAGATAAACCAGCCCAATATTTCCGCTGGTATTCTGGTTGTTCTGTTCAAAACTTTTCGTATCCTTAAGGAATGGGAAGAATGTTGTATCATTGAACTTAGACTTCAGGTATACGCTGGTGAACCTTATGCCTGTATTGACAATGAGTTGCCTGCTGAGATAGGATGACTGGGTAAGATACAACGCCATGGAATTCATAACGGATCCCCCGTCAGGGTACCTGGTACTCTGGGGAGTTATGACATGCGTGATTATATTCTCCCTGCTGGCAGCAGATTGCACATCATTCATCATGATCTCAAAACCATAACGCATTTCGGTACTGCTCCCTACCTGCTTTTCAAAATCTCCGTTCACTGTTTCCACCCTAACCTTCTCGGTGCGGTGAGTGATGCTTGAACTTCCAAAACCCCTGTTATGCCTGCTTTCCTCTATGTCCTGGTGCGCCAGAATAAGCGACATCCTGTCGTAGGCCAGGGTATGCCTGTTCGCCAATAATCTGTACGAAGCAAGTAAGCGTTTCTGGGGACCGTAATACCATTCTGCCTGGCTTGGCAAACCTGCGGCGGTCTTTTCTGTCAGCCTGTCATACCGTGGAATATCGCTTGATGTTGAATACTGGAAATTCAACACATGGCTTATGGATTCATTCTGTTTGAACAATATTTTTTCCATAAAATCCATTTGTGTATAGCCTGTAGGTATCTGTTTAAAAGAATCTGTATTCGTCACCATGCTGTCCCTGTCACCAAAACGCCTGACATAGAAAGTTCTTCTGCCCCAGCTTTCATAATTCTTAGTGCCGCGTTTCCCGATTGTCATATCTCCAAAATCGCTGTAGGTGAAGGAGGTAAGGAAGCCGAACTTCTTCAAACCGACATTAAAATCTACATGTCCTGTTTTCTCCTGCATAGAAGTCCCGTACCTGGTCATTGCCGATGCCTTGACAAGCATTTTATCGCCTGTTGAGAGCACAGGATTACGTGTATAAAAGTGAATAACGCCGCCAAGTGCGTCGCTTCCGTACACAACTGAACCGGGACCAAAAAGAATTTCAGTTTTTTCAAGAAGGTTGTTATCTACTGTGACGATATTCTGCAAATGTCCCGCACGGTAAATGGCATTGTTCATCCGAATGCCATCCACCACCATCAGCACTTTGTTGGCCTCAAATCCACGGATAGTCACACTCCCCCCGCCCATCTGGCTTTTCTGCACGAACACACGCCCGCTTTGCAGCATCAGGTCGGCGGTATTCGCCTGGTTGCTGAATTGAATATTCCTGCTGCTGATCACTGATGTCTGTTGTGCCACATCTTTCGATTTCTCTTCAAACCTGGATGCAGATACAATGGCTCCTTCAAACACCACCATGCGGTCGCTCATCAGGATTTCATAATGAATTGCGGCCAGTTGTGCAGCAGTGAAGGAATCCCTGAAATATTCTTCCTTTGAAACAATATACAACGGATTGGTTTTATCAACACTGACCAGGCTCAGGTCCACCTGCCCTTTTGCGTCGGTTCTCATGTTGTTTATCTGCACACCTTCAATAGGCTGCAGGGTCGTTTTGTCTTTTACCGTTACTATCTGGGCATACGATTTACATATTGCCAGACTTATAATGAACAGTATGATATGTTTTTTCATTTTAATATGTTTAATGTATTTTTAAGTGAATAATTATATAATGATAATGCGCACGGATCTGCGTTGCCGTGCATGCAACGCCAATAACCCGGCATGTATAAACACGCAGGGAAATAAGATGGTTAATCAATTTTAAGCGAGCGAGGTTGGTGGCCTGAAATGGGCGTAAGAGAATCCGTATGTGTACTGATCCGGATAATATTCGGCATATATTGTCTTTTCCGTTGTTACCGGCAAGGAATGCCGTATGGCTGACAGTTGAAAACAGATTTTTTTGATCGTTTCTTCGAGTACGGAATTCCGCTCCTGATCTTTATCAAGTTTTCCGTATAATTCCTGTTCGATCCTATCGTTGACACAATGATATATTCTGGTTCCGGCCGAATCGATCACCCTCACGACGTCATACTTTTCATCACCCAGAAAAAACTCCTTTGAATGCTCCCATTTCGCATGCTGCAACTGGCGCTGACTGAACAAGGTGAGTTTCGAATCGGATTGTCCGTCCTTTAAGTGCTTTTTTACCAGCAGTTTAACGCTGGCTTTATGATGCCGTATCGTGGTGATAGTGTATATGGATATTAGTCCCGACTGAAGGATAATACATGAGATAAACACTATGATGGCAGTCTTTTTTAACACCCCGGAGTGCAAAAATACAAAAAACAAGGATCATTATTATTTTTCTGAGGAAAATTAAAAACTCAGCGATTAATACCCGAAATTTGCAAATTGATTTTAACGCAAATGGATCATTCCGAAGAAATAGAAATTATTGGCGCAGCAGAACATAACCTGAAGCATGTAGACCTGTCATTCCCGCGCAACCAGCTGGTGGTATTTACGGGCCTCAGCGGAAGCGGAAAATCAAGCCTTGCTTTTGATACCATATTCGCCGAAGGGCAACGTCGGTATTTGGAGACGTTCAGTGCATATGCTAGGCAGTTCATAGGCGATATGAAACGGCCACAGGTGGATAAGATCAACGGCCTCTCACCAGTCATAAGCATCGAGCAGAAAACAGTCAGCCGCAACCCGCGTTCAACGGTTGGAACCATTACCGAAATATACGACTTCCTGAGACTATTATTCGCCAGGGCTGGCGATGCTTACAGCTACCTGTCGGGACAGAAAATGGTGCGGTTCAGCGAAGCTCAGATACTGGACCTTATACTGGAAAAGTTCAGCCTGAAAAAAATCACCGTACTGGCCCCGCTTATCAAGGGACGCAAAGGGCATTACCGGGAACTCTTTGAGCAGGTGAGAAAACAGGGTTACAGGAAAGTGCGCGTGGACGGCGAACTGATGGACATTGAGAACGGCATGCAGCTGGACCGCTACAAGATACACGACATTGAAGTGGTGATCGACCGGATAGAACCCAGTGAAGCCAACAGGAACCGCATACAGGAAAGCATAAAGACCGCATTCAAGGTCGGCAAAGGCACTTTGTCCATTATGGACAATACCGATGACAAAGTGTATTTCTACAGCAAGTTCCTGATGGATCCCGAGACAGGATTGAGTTACGACGAACCGCAGCCGAATACATTTTCATTCAACAGTCCGTACGGCGCATGTGAAACCTGCAATGGCCTGGGCATTGTGAGTGAGGTAGCAGTTGACAATATCATCCCTGACCGGTCAAAAAGCATCAATAAAGGCGCCATCATACCTATCGGCGAACTGCGCGAGAATTTTACTTTCGCCCAGTTGAGAGGACTTGCCAAGAAATTCAAGTTCAGCCTGGCTGATCCCATCAGTAAACTTTCAGACGAGATCATCGAAATCATACTGCATGGCAGTGACGAATCCTTCCCGGTCACATACACCAATTACGAGATGAAGACCCAGACCGTAGACACGGTTTTCAAGGGTATAATTCCCATTATTGAAGAGCAGTATTACGAAGGGAAAAGTGAATCGCTGAGCAGGTGGGCGGAAGAATTCATGCATACGAAGACCTGCCCTGAATGCCAGGGACAGCGATTGAAAAAGGAGGCGCTTTTCTATAAGATTGATGGCAAAAACATAGCCGATCTTTCACTGGAATCCATAAAGGATCTTGACGTGTGGCTGCAAACGATCGAGTCGAAGCTTCGCGACAGGCAAAAGCTGATCGCATCCGAAATCATTAAGGAAATCAAGACCAGGGTAGGATTTTTGTGTAACGTAGGCCTGGATTACCTCACGCTCAACAGTCCTTCCAACACCCTGAGCGGAGGTGAGGCACAGCGTATACGACTGGCCACACAGATAGGGTCTCAACTGGTCAATGTCCTGTATATTCTCGATGAGCCCAGCATAGGTCTTCACCAGAGGGATAATGAAAAACTCATCCGTTCGCTGAAAGACCTCCGCGATCTTGGCAACAGTGTGATCGTGGTGGAGCATGACAAAGACATGATTGAAGAAAGCGACTATATCATCGATATCGGTCCGAGAGCCGGCATTCACGGAGGCCGCATTATGGCACATGGCACTTACAAGGAATTCATAAAGCAGGATTCACTGACAGCGCAATATATCAATGGCACCAGGTCCATTGAAGTGCCTAAAAAGAGAAGGAAGATCGGTTCTAAAAAACTCACGCTGAAAGGTTGCAGTGGTCATAACCTTAAAAACGTGAATGTGGATTTTCCTTTAGGGAATTTTATCTGTGTAACAGGTGTATCGGGCAGCGGCAAATCATCATTGATCAATGAAACGCTTTATCCCATTCTTGCAAAGCATGTCTATAACAGCAAATACCAGTGCCTGCCTTACAAGAGCGTCAGCGGTCTCGACCAGATCGACAAGGTCATCCGCATCGACCAGGCGCCTATCGGAAGAACCCCAAGGAGTAATCCTGCCACGTATACCGGCGTTTTCGGAGATATCAGGAACCTGTTCGCACAATTGCCCGAAGCCAAGATCAGGGGCTATAAACCCGGGAGGTTCTCGTTCAATGTGAGCGGCGGGCGGTGTGAAGCATGCAAGGGTGGCGGATACAAGGTCATACAGATGAATTTCCTGCCCGATGTGGAGGTGTTGTGCGATACATGTCATGGCAAACGCTACAATCGCGAAACCCTTGAAGTGCGGTACAAAGGGAAGAGCATCAACGATGTGCTGGACATGCCTATTGAGCAGGCCGTCGAGTTCTTTGACAACATGCCGACTATCAGCAGGCGCCTGCAGGCTTTGGTGGATGTAGGACTGGGTTATATCACCCTCGGACAGTCATCCACCACCCTGAGCGGAGGAGAAGCCCAAAGGGTGAAACTCGCTGAAGAGCTCGCAAAAAAAGATACAGGCAGCACCTTCTATATCCTTGACGAACCAACAACAGGCTTGCATTTCGAAGACATCAACGTGCTGCTCCAGGTGCTGAATAAACTGACCGACAGGGGAAATACCGTCCTTGTAATCGAACACAATATGGACGTGATCAAAGTGGCGGATTATATTATCGACCTGGGACCTGAAGGCGGCAACGGCGGAGGTACTATTATGGTGACAGGCACACCTGAGGATATCATCAAAGACAAAAAAAGCTATACAGCGAAATTTTTGAAGAGGGAGCTTGACAATGGTTAATGTAACAACTCTCCGATTGCCAAACTTATTAATTTAACGTGAGTTCGGGTTAAGATAAGTCATAAAGTCCATTTATTACCCGGAGATCTCATTTATTGTCCTGGCTTACGCATAAGACATACGTATTCTGGGTGTTAATGTTGCGAAAA
>CALMKH010000238.1 GCA_937867025.1 uncultured Bacteroidota bacterium
TTCCTACAATGGCTACGATTCTCGACATTTGGGCGCAAAGGTACGCTTTTAAACTTTAAGAGCGAAATAAGGCTTAAAGGGTAATTGAAAGTTTTGAAGGGTTTTTAAAATAATTATCACGTATTTGCGTTAGCCAATCTTACAATCTGCACTATGAAAAAACTGAACATGTTACTGCATGTGTTTTTTAAGGGACCATCAGGAAGAATAAGTATATGTTTGTTCTTTAGCCTGAACCTCATCAGGGGTTCCGCCCAAGAGACCTCGGTTTTCAAAGGGAAGAATTACCTGGTATATCCGCATTATCTTCAGACTTATTCTTCGCATGTGGAGTTCAATCCGCAAACCCTCACCATACAGGGAATTGATCTGCCCCCTGTCATCGGCATGATGAAAGATGGTGAATACATTATTTATTCGGAGAGATATGAACTTGTGCCCAGGGGCAAAAAGAAACTCAACCTGTTTGATACCGTATATAAGGTATATGCCACTTTTACTGTAAAGGATAATAAAAAGGAAGGTATGGCGCATATCTATAGAGTGAAAGAGCAGACCCTGCTGGCATCTGTTCCTTATAAAAACGATGTGATAGACGGGCATATCATACTGGAGCACATCGGTTTTTATTACCAAAAGAGTTTTTATTATTACAAATCGTTAGGGAAGGGAAAAAACATTTCTGTGGACAAACGGTATTTCGTTCTGGAATATTCCGAAGGTATGCTGCAGGGGAAAATGCGGCTTTACGGTATAAGCAGGAAGGACACATTGCTTCTGGAGGAACAGACGGTAAAAGACGGCGTCAGGAACGGACCCGGCACTACCATTTCTTATTACCGGAAGGGTAAGCGCATATTAAAACATGAGGAAATGTCAGGAGCATATGCAAATGGCAAAAAACAAGGTATCTGGCACAGCACTGATTATTACTGGCATGCGAAGGAAACACAGATTTTCAATGATGGAAAGCTTACATATTCCAGGAATGAGGCGGGGAATGGCAAATATGTGTACTCCACGAGTTACGGTCGCGACAGCGTGATCAAGTATGTTCCTGATTACAAGGAATGGAAAAAAGTTCCTTTTACGGAATACTATAGGAATGACGAAGAAGTGTCATATGATTACGTCAGGATACATGAAATCGACAATAAGCGGACGATGTATTTTGTGATCGATCATTACGCAAGTGAGAATTATTACAGCGATTATTCCTATAGACATACAAAGGATACGCTTATCAATGGAAGGCTTTTCAGGACATATAAGGAGAGGTATCAGAAATACCGTTCAGAGGAATTTTATATCATTGATACATGCGGGTGGACCGCCCACCATGACATTACTATTAAAGGCAGGCTTCCCCTGTTCTGTAAAATATTGCTGTGGACCAAAACCTATGATAAAAAAGACAAACTGAAAACTTTTCTGAAGGAAGAGGCGTATGACCGGTATTTATTCAAGGATTCGCTGGTGCCACAACTTACAGGAATAAAAAAAACCAAAACAGCTGTTGAAGAGATTTACTATCACAAGGCGCTGGACTACCGGTTTAGTAACATGACCCTAGCAAAAGGGAAAATGGCAGGCTGCAGAATGTATTACCGCGTAAACGGCGGCTATAAGACCGGTTCTATCATACAGTACATCAAAATTCCTGTTGCAGGCACCGATACGATCACGCTTGTTGATACCCTTATGAGCAAGGGTAAATATCTTTATACGCATGATTCTTATTTTTATGACACATATTCATCATTGCTCGAACCTCAGTACGCTTACAGCGATTATGAAAATGAGGATGCAGATTCGCCGTCCATTGAAAAACGGTTCAACCAATATGTATATGACTTTTTTAACCTGTCTCCGACGCTGCATAAAACTGTGTTTTATGGTAAAAAACACTTTAGCGGAATGCTGCAATTGCATGTAGATTACAGGAAAAAACCATCATATGTTCTGGGTACCGTAATAGAAGTGAAATCCCTGTTCGATTTCCTGGATAAAAAGCTTGAAATGCATGTCTGGGTGGAACTAGGAAAGGAAAGGTACAAAGTTGGGAATAATGCCTTTATTCTGCCTTTTAAACAACTGGAATACGAGATCGATGAAGGGCTTTTTTCCGGATCGGCAATATTTGAGGATATATATGGTCAGGTTTCGGTCGCAACCTATTATTACAGGAATGCGTTACACTCGAAAGTCATGATGAATGCATATCTGCAGGCAAGGGGTGATTACGATTCTGACCTTGACTATAATAAAAGGTATGGGGTGGCGAGGGAACTGGTAAAAGAGGATATTTATCCCGTCCAAAGTTCTTCCATTCAATACAGTTACGGGCAGAAAGACGGGTATTGGACTATCACGGATATGACCGGTCATATAAACAAGCAGCTGACATTCCACCGTGACAGGCAGAACGGTCTGCAGTTATTGTTCTTTGCCGGAGAGGGCTCTATGTACCCGTATTATATATACCATGCGGTAAATGATACCGTAAACGGCAAAGTGTGGGCAATGAATGAAAATGGGTATCCTGAGTATGAGGGTCAATTCAATATGGGCGTTCCGGACGGACTGTTCAGGCACTATTTCAGTACCCGGGATACGGGAAGGTTCTTTGTTCAGCAAATGCAATTCGATAACGGGTTTCTTACAGGGAGATATCTGAAGTACAGGGATTCGAACGATCTCGCGATGTCCATTGAGTTCCGGAAAAACGACAGTCTGAAATTTTCGGTATTCGCGCCACTCTGGCAGGAGTTTGAAATGTATCCGGATCCTTCCGATCCGGAATCTGAGAACTTACACCTGATGGTAGAATCCATTGATATGGAGATGGCTTATGTATCCAGCCTGGTTAACAGAAGGTACTCATCGGGATATGGTAAGGGCGGTGAAATATTCGATGGATATGCCACGCTGACGGGGCTTTTTTCGGAAAGCTATATTCCCAAAGGTTTTTATACCTATTATTACAAAAGCGGGACGGAGTTTATGAAAGGGCGCAAGGCACATTACCGGCCTGCAGGAGAGTGGCGTTTTTACAGGGAAGGGAGAGACCGGATATACAAAATCATTCATTTTAAAGACTCTGTGCTTTATTATCCCGGCGGGGATACAATGAGAACCTTTGGAAGAGTGAGTGCGTTTTATGATGACGGACGTCTTATGTTCTCGGGTTATGCAACGGACAGGAGCTCAGCTTACAGTTGTGAGAGCGGCGCTGATATGCCAGTTGAAGAAGATTATTATCTCGAATTCTATGACACTGCCGGTAAGCCTTTGCTGCTCAATGGCGGTGGTATGATCAGGGAACTTCAGGCAAACGGTTATGTGTTAAAGGAAGGAAAAGTTGAGAATTACAAAAAGGAAGGCCTTTGGATATATTACACAAAGTTCGGCCTGCCCGAAAAAATAGGCGCTTTCAGGAATGGCAAAAAGAACGGGCGATGGCTTTCGGGCGACCTGGGCGGATTAAATCTTGACGAACATATCTGTTATATGAGTGACGAAGAATTTCGTGCGTGGATCAATGTATTCGGCGGAGACCTGAAACTTGAAGAGAGTTATTACCTCGATGGGAAGCGTATTTCAGTCAACCAGGTGAATACCATTAAACATTGAAGTTCACCATGGGGAGCATATCATTGATTTTTTCAAGATAATAAGCATCGGTTTCATCAAACTCAGAAAAATTGAGGCTGTCAATATCAAGCACTCCTGTCACTTTACCATTTTGAATGAGAGGCACTACAATTTCCGAATTGCTCTCTGACGAGCAGGCAATATGTCCTTCAAACTGGTGCACATCAGGCACAATGATGGTTTCTTTCCTGGCCCAGGAAGTGCCACAAACGCCCTTATCGTATCCTATCAGCGTACACGCCACCGGTCCCTGGAATGGCCCGAGCTCCAGCTGGTTGGAATTATTGACAAAATAAAACCCGCACCACCAGTGGCTGAAAGTGCCTTGAATCGCAGCACAGACATTGGCATAGTTCGCCAGCCATGAACAGGCGGGATCAATCAGGGCCTGAATCTGTGACACCAGCAGTTCGTATTTTTCTTTTTTATCGGCAGGAATTATCTGCTGTGGCTTACTAAGCATTGGATAAATTATTCCTCAGAAAGGAAAGGATACCTATAGTCCTTTACCGGGACAAGGGTTTCCTTAATTGTTCGTGTGCTGGTCCATCGCAAGAGGTTGGCTTTGCTGCCGGCTTTGTCATTGGTCCCGCTGGCCCTGCTTCCTCCAAATGGCTGCTGTCCTACAACAGCTCCTGTCGGCTTGTCATTGATATAGAAATTCCCAGCGGCATGCCTGAGCTTATCGGTTGCAACGGTAATGGCGTACCGGTCCTGGGCAATCACAGCGCCTGTGAGGGCATATTCACTCGTGCTGTTAACAATATCAAGTGTCTTTTCAAATTCATGCTCGTCATATACGTACAATGTCAGCACGGGTCCGAAGAGCTCATCGCACATCGTTACGTAATACGGATCCTTTGTAACAATGACTGTCGGTTCAATGAAATATCCCCTGGTCTTGTCACAGTTGCCGCCGACGATGATCTCCGCAGACGGATCATTTTTCGCATTGTCAATATATTTCTTCAGCTTGTCAAATGATTTTTCATCAATAACTGCATTGACAAAATTCCGGAAGTCTTCTGTAGGACCCATTTTCATGGATTTAACTTCGTTAACAAGCTTGGCTTTCAAATCTTCCCAAAGGTTTGACGGGATATAGGCCCTTGAAGCAGCGGAACATTTCTGACCCTGGTATTCAAAAGCCCCACGCGCCAGGGCGGCAACAGCAGTGTCAACATCAGCGCTCCTGTGCACCACGACAAAATCCTTTCCACCGGTTTCGCCAACAATTCTGGGGTAGGTTTTGTATTTAGCGATATTGGCTCCGATGGTGGTCCACATATTCCTGAAAACACCTGTAGAGCCTGTAAAATGCAACCCTGCAAAATCCGGGTGGTTGAATATCACATCGCCGGTTGAAGGACCGTCCGCATAAACCAGGTTAATGACACCGGCCGGAAGTCCGGCTTCAATGAATAGTTCCATGATTACCCTGGCAGAATAGATCTGCGTAAAAGCCGGTTTCCAAACGACCACATTTCCCATCATCGCCATGCAGCTTGGAAGGTTGCCGGCAATAGCCGTAAAATTGAAGGGCGTCAGGGCGAATACAAATCCTTCAAGAGGCCTGTGCTCAAGGCGGTTCCAGATGCCTTTGCCATTGGCTGTTGGCTGATCGGCGTATATTTCCGACATGTATTGAACATTGAACCTCAAAAAGTCGATAAGCTCACAGGCTGAATCTATTTCTGCCTGGTAGGCGTTTTTTGATTGTCCCAGCATGGTAGCCGCATTCATTTTGGCGCGGTATGGTCCTGCAAGCAATTCAGCCGCTTTCAGAAAAATTGAGGCGCGCTGTTCCCATGGCATATTTTCCCACATCGGTTTGGCAGCTAAGGCCGCATCAATGGCCTGACTAACGTGGGAGGCATCGCCCTGGTGGAAATTGCCGATCTGGTGTTTGATGTCGTGAGGGGGATAGATAGCATGCAGCTTGCCTGTTCTTACTTCGTTTCCGCCTATATACATTGGAATGTCCAATACCTGGCTTCTGGCTTCCTGTAAGGCTTTTTTCAGAGCCAGCTTTTCCTTGCTTCCCGGAGCATAGTCCAATACAGGTTCATTAAAGGGGGCAGGTATTTTAAAAAATCCGTTCATTTGCTTTGTGATTTAAGGGTGCAAAAATACGAAATAATTAATAATAGAGAAGGGATAATTGATCTTGCAAAGTTCAATCCGGGCCCGGAACGGATGTTTGTTCAGGACAGTCCGTTACGGACTCAGTATTTCTTTTTGTAAGGACTTTTGTTGCTGCCCGACCGGCCGGCTCCATAACCGCGTTCCTGTCCGCTCCTTTCCTGACGGCCTTCCGGTTTCCTTCCGCCTCTTTTAGAGTAGGGGTTCTTCCTGTCTCCGCCGCCGTAGCTTCCTTTTCCACCGCCCTGGTAGCTCCTGTTCCTGCTGCCACCGCCTTTATCGGAAGATTCTTCTATAACGATTTCCCGTCCCCTGAACTTTTTTCCTTTGAAGACCGCAATGAATTCATCTGCAATATCCTTTTCGACCTCTACAAAACTATACGCATTCATCAGTTCGATCTTGCCAAGCTGAGACTTGGTATAACCGCTTGTATCCAGAAGGAATTCAAGGAACGCAGCCTTATAAAATCCGTCTTTTTCGCCAAGACTGATGAACAGGCGAGAATAATTGCTGTGCTTGATCTTGTGATCCGTTGCATTCAGGTCACCCGCCTTTTCGTAATAATGAAGGAACCTGTTGAACTCAAGGGAAGCCACACGCTGTATCACTTCATCCTTGCTCATTCCCTGGAATTGTTCCTGAAGGTATGGCAGGTAATTTTCATAATCCCCGTGGCTTATATCGGCTTGTTTCAGCTTTTCTATAAATGCAAAGAACTGTTTTTCACATACTTCTCTGCCAGTTGGAATATCCAGTTTTTCGAATTTCGATTTGGTAAGATGTTCAATATCCCTGAGTTTGCCTAATTCGCGGCTGAATAATATGCTGATGCAGATCCCGGATTTGCCGGCCCTGGCCGTCCTTCCGCTTCGATGCGTGTATACTTCAGGCTCATCAGGCAATGCGAAGTTAATGACATGGGTAATGTCGTTTACGTCAATACCCCTCGCCGCCACATCCGTTGCGATCAGCAGCCTTATGGTCTTTTGCCTGAAGCGACCCATTACCTTATCGCGTTGCTGCTGGCTCAGGTCACCATGAAGTGCATCGATCTCATAACCTTCCTTCAGCAGTTTTTCAGTGATATCCTGTGCTTCGGCCCTTGTACGGGTAAAGACAATACCGTACATGCCGGGATTAAAATCAATCAGGCGTTTCAGCGTATCGTACTTATGTCCCGACTGGCACTGATAATATACGTGTTTGATATTTTTAGCCGTAATATTTGAATCCACCTTTACTTCTACAGGATTTTCCATAAAAGTATCGGCAATCCTTTTAACGGCTTTCGGCATAGTGGCGCTGAAGAGCCATGCGGCCTGGCGTGCAGTGGCATGTGAAAGGATATGATCAATGTCTTCCTTGAATCCCATATTCAGCATTTCATCAGCCTCATCCAGAACGACATGGGTAACTGCATCCAGTTTGACGGCTTTCCTTTCCAGCAGATCAATCAGCCTGCCGGGTGTAGCCACAACTATCTGTACGCCTTTTCTGATCTGTTTGATCTGCGCTTCGATACTGCTTCCACCATAAACGGCGACATGATTGAATTCATCCATGTATTTGCCATAATCGTTAAAATCATTGGCAATTTGTATGCATAGCTCTCTTGTAGGGCATATTACCAGCCCCTGTACTTGTTTGTTCGATGTATCGATGAGTGATAATAGTGGCAGGCCGAAAGCTGCTGTTTTACCTGTACCTGTCTGGGCTAAACCAACAAAATCTTTAGTTCCTTTCAATAAAACCGGGATGGCCTGTTGCTGGATTGGAGTGGGATTGATGTAGCCTAAATCACTGATCGCATCAAAGACGGGTTGACTTAAACCCATGTCTTGAAATGTTTCTGTCATAAAGAAGGCGGCAAAGGTACGCAATATTTACGAGAATAAATGTTTTATTCCAAAATAAATTAAATAAAATAAATAAATCTCCATGCGGGAACGTTTGCTTTTACCGTCATCTGACCCCGTCACGGACCGGCGGATCAAACTTTTTCCTTTTTCAGGATCACCATCAGCATAATGGCAAATATATTCAATGAAAGGCTTACCACAAGCCAGATGACCAATTGCCGTCTTCGCTCTTTTTCGGTTCTTTTAGGCTTTGTCCTGGCGGGATTAGCCGGTTTCGCTTTTACTGCATGAACGGTCCTGGAAGTGCCCAGAAGAGCAATATCTTTTTTATAGCTTGATAACAATGCAGACCCGGAACACTCCCGGTTTGTAAAGATACCGGATTGCAATCTGAGCACCAGAAGATAATCCGCCTGTTTGTGAAGACGCAGGGCGCAATCAGTTGTTTCACTCAGAATGGCCAGAGTGTCTGTTTTAAAATGCAATGGCCGGGGTGACCAATATTCATGAACCTTTATATTAAAGGCCGCATGATCAGCCTGCGGCTGCAGATACGGATTCGAGGCGAGCACAGTGGCGCGCATATAAATAAGATCCCTCTCCCTGTAAGATGAATCCTTGTGTTTTTCGAGGATTTCTTTAAGACCCACCGTTTCACATGGACAATTCGCTCCCTGTGACTGATGAACAATAAAGATAAATACGAATGTAAACAGGCTTTGTAATCTGTAAAATCGTATCATGCTATTTCTACAAACATACAATAATTCTGTCAATCAGACGACGGTAAGCTCGAATTCCTCCCTGCCAAGAACCTGCCCGTTCACCAGTATTTCCACGGTATGAGTTCCAGGGTAATGTTTTCGTGTGCTGAAATCCCTGAATACCTGCCTTTTTGAAAAAGAGATGCGGCTTCCGGGATCCAGTACAACTTCCTTAAGTTTAAAGACTTTTGAAGAACTTTCTGTTTTTCTCGAATAATGCACGCGGTAATCTATAACCAGTTTCTGCGGGGCCTTCGAGGTTGAGCAAATATCGAAGTGAAATTCGAGCGTATCGCCCAGTTTCAGCGTTTTCCTGCTTAATGCAAGATTGGCAAGGACAGCTTTTACATTTTGCTCAAAGCTGAATAGTTTCAGGGCGTCTTTATCGCCTTTCTTGATCAGTGTCCTGCACGCATGTTTCATAATCCATGCCGTATCTGGGTTGGCGCCGTCCCAGTTGCCGAGCACTTTCAGCATATATGCAGGATGATCCTTTGAAAAATCGTTTAAATGATTTGCTACAGATTTCCTGACATACAGCGTTTCGTCCGTTTTCAGTTGCTCAATGATATTTCTGGTGAGCCTGGGGTTCTGTATAACTTCATCGAGCTTAAAACTCCATGGCAGACGCGGTCTGCTCCCTTCAGACGCAAGCCGACGCACATGATGATTTTTATCCTTTGCCCATGTTTCCATAACCTTGATGGTTCTGGAGAAATCTCTTTTCAGGAATTCCCGTATGGCAAATTCCGATGAGCCAAATGACGTAAAAAAAGCCAACGCATCAAGGGATGCATCATAATTGTCCAGGCCATACAGGGCTACGAAGTCAGGGAAAATAAGGGTGGTATACCCTTTTGGCAGCATGGTGATCGTCTTTTCCATAATGGACACGCTTTTAAGGAAATCATCAGGGAAATGTTTTTTCATAATTATGGACGTGTTTCGCAATCGCTGATTCAGTGACATGTCATCCAGGTTTTTGACGGCATCCTTAATAAATTTTCCGGGATGGATATTATTATGCGCCTGGTGCAGCGCATCTGCAAGCCTTTCATAAAAATTCCGGTTAAACATTTCCTTTAAAGGTTCCATGCCGCGAATATATGTAAAAGAGGACTTACCTTATAAGCGTCAGCGGGCTAACCGGTCAAGTCCGGCGGCTTCCGTCAGGTAGGCTTTAAGAATGTCGGCATCAATTTCCTCAAGGGATTTAAAATCCTTCCAGTAAACCTGCTTACGGTTGCCTTTGTCAAGATAATTCAATTCGTCCGCCAGGAGGTACCCCTGTGTGAAACCAAACCGCACGCCTTCATAACTTTTGTTTTTGCCCCAGGTTACAGAGGCCGGCCAGATGAAGCAGATATTTTTCCTTTTTTTGTAATAGGGTACATTGTACGACAGTTTTTCAACACAGTTGGGAATGGTTTCAAGTACAATGGCGCGAAGATGAAGTGTCAGAATACGTTCCTCACGCGGCAGATAGTCGATGAATTCCTGCAACTCTTTAAAACGTACCTGAAACATATGGCAAAATAAGGGATAAATAAGATAAATTTGGAATTCGTGTTGTCGGTCTTTAATTTTGAGGCAACTAATCCGATCATTATAACCTGATAAAGTAAAATGCTCATAAAGAAATATATGTGGCATGTTTTGGTTATGGATGAATTTGTTTTGTAAAAATATAAGATTGATACGGATTATCAGAGGTTATTCCCAGGAAAATTTAGCCGCCTATCTCAAAAAATCTCAAAACTGGGTGAGTGCGGTGGAGAGCGGGAAGCTATGGCCTGCATTACATGACAGACAGGCTATCGCTGATTTTTTAGAGATTTCTCTAGACGAT
Organism: uncultured Bacteroidota bacterium; assembly: GCA_937867025.1. Taxonomy (GTDB): domain Bacteria; phylum Bacteroidota; class Bacteroidia; order NS11-12g; family UBA955; genus JABMMZ01. Next base: position 10,272 of record CALMKH010000238.1, read on the forward strand.
CTGGAATGCTCAAACTTTACTTATGTCAAAGAAGAAGCTATGGCTGTAGGCAGTCGTATAGAGTTTCTCGAACAAGAATTGGAATTGTTAAAGAAGTCAATAACAGCTATAAAAAATAGATTGGACTGTTAACTTATAGCTTTGTTCAAAACGCGGTATGAAAGAGTATTGCGTTTCGGATGTTTTACAAGCGTTTTGTCTTATGCCTGATGATGTTGCAGACTGTAAATGCTCATTCCCAGGGCAAGAATCTCGGAGATGTTTTCAGGCTTGAAAAAGTGATTACTTTTAAAGTTCCGTCACGTGACCATGGAATTTACAGTTTATGCAGGTTTGAATCGGGTAACGTGTACATTCTTACAGAAAATTTCATTACAGACAAACACGCGCTTTTATTCCGGGAAAACCTGGCTTCAGGTGTACGCGACACGTTTTTCCTTGAGGCAGGACTGAATGAAATAAGCGATTTTAATATTGCCGGTAATGAATTGGTCCTGATGATCCGGGGGTCTTTTCTTTGTTATGACCTGTCAAGCAGGCGATATTCACGCATTTATACTCCCGGGGTTGTGGGTTATCAGCATTTTTATCCCCGAAACGGGCATAGCGTTTATCTGTATGAATGGCAAATTGGCGAAAGGTATGAAGAGCGCAAAGACATCACAATGTATGATATGGAATCGGATAGTTTCAGCATGCTGTATCCATTGACTTTAACGGGCATAAACTTCATGTCGATCCGGAGAGGGTATAAATACATGGATATTAAAAACTCCCTAGTAGCCAGGGGAAAGGCATCGTCATACAGTATAGCATTGAGGACAATCGGGTCTCAGGCCCGGGATACGCTGAGGCGCGATTTCAAACCGGCCGAGTTCATATCCGAATCCTTCATTGAAAAACTTCATTCGGGATATTCAGGCAAACGCATGTTCTCTGTATTTGATTCCCTGGATGAACATTGCAGGAATAGAAGACTGATCCGGTCCTTGAAATTATCGTCCGATACGATCCTGTATGTCCATCACCAGGACAAAAGCCCGGAATGTAAATGGTGGACAGGGAACAGCACGGGATTCCTTGATGTATGGAAGTACGATCCCAGCACAGGGACATGGAAGCTTTTTCTTAACGATGTCCGGCCTGATAACCGTTCGGTTTGTGCGAAGACAGACTGGAAACACCTGAAAAAACATATGATCGGTTTTAGTATGACCGGGCTGGAATCGGAATGGATGGTCGACGGGGATATGCTGCTGATCCCTAAGCTGGTGTCCGACAAAGTAAACCTTGACGGCGATCTTTCTTGCCTTGGATCGCGTAAACATCGCGCCGGTTCCCAGAATTTGCACATATTTGTATTCCGGTTGAAATGATTACTGATGGTTTTTCGCTAACTTTGCGGGTTAGAGATGGTCAGCCCAGCCGAAAATTCAGTCATCATAAAACGTTTAGCCGCACAGGCTGGATTCTCTTTCTGCGGCATATCAAAAGCTGATTTTCTTGAAGAGCATGCGCCCAGGCTGGAAGCATGGCTGAAGAATGGTTATCATGGCAAAATGGAGTATCTTCAAAACCACTTTGACATGCGGCTTGATCCAAGGAAACTTGTACCTGGCGCGAAAACCGTAGTCAGTCTTCTGTTTAATTATTTTCCGGGATCTGCACAGTCGGAAACAGCCCCAAGAATTGCGAAGTATGCCTATGGAGAAGATTATCATGTGGTGGTGAAGGACAAATGCAGGGAACTGATGGAATTATTGAGAGGTGAGGTTGGGCACATTGAGGGCCGGGCATTTACAGACAGCGCTCCGGTCATGGAAAGAGCCTGGGCCGAAAAAAGCGGTATTGGCTGGATTGGCAAGCATGGGCTGTTGATCACAAAACAGCATGGATCCTTTTTTTTTCTTGCTGAATTGATCATAGATCTGGACTGCGAGCCCGACACACCTATCGGGGATTATTGCGGCACCTGTACACGCTGCGTGGATGCATGCCCTACGGAAGCCATACTTCCGGACAAAACCCTGAACGCGTCAAAATGCATTTCCTATCTGACGATCGAATTGAGGGAAGAGATTCCTTCAGAATTTGCTTCAAAGATGGAAGATTGGATGTTCGGGTGCGACATCTGTCAGGATGTTTGTCCATGGAACCGTTTCTCTACACCGCATAACGAACCTAAATTCAATCCGCTGCCTGGCATACTTGAAAACGATGTTTCCAAATGGATGGAAATCAGTGAGGAAGTATTCGGCCAGATATTCAAAAAAAGTCCTGTCAAAAGAACAAAGTTCAGCGGTTTCAGAAGAAACCTGGAATTCCTCAACAAACATACATCCTGAATATCCGGAGGGGCCAGGACAATGGCTTGCTATACCAATTGTTAAGTGGAGTTGCAAAACGGGTTTTACGGCTATAGATTTGTGTAAATGATTGAAATTGTACCTCTGAAACATTGGGCATTGGAAGAAAGACCCCGTGAAAAGCTGATTAAAAACGGCAGATCGGCACTAAGCAATGCAGAGTTGCTGGCTTTATTGCTTTCTACAGGAACGATGCGGCGTTCTGTCCTGGATCTTGCCAGGGATATACTGGCCAGGTGCAATAATGACCTTGACGAACTGGCCAGATTTGGCATACGGGATCTGTGCAAGATTGACGGCGTAGGGCCGGCCAAGGCTGTAACAATTCAGGCGGCTATCGAACTGGCTAACAGGCGGCAGGCATCCGAAAGAAAAGAAAAAAGGGATATAAAATCAAGCCGGCAGGCTTATGAACAGATGAAGAATCTGCTGGAAGATCTGAATCATGAGGAATTCTGGGTACTCACCCTTAACCGTAAAAACAGCGTGATAGGGAAGTACAAGATAAGCGAGGGTGGGTTTACCTCTACTGTTGTGGATCAAAGGAAGGTGTTCAAGTTGGCGATTGACGATAAAAGCACGGGAATTATAGTTTTCCACAATCATCCCTCGGGTAATAAGAACCCCAGTGAAGCCGATAATCAGTTGACAAGAAAGTTAACTGAAGGTGGTAAAATACTGGATATTAGTGTTTTGGATCATATTATCATAGTTCAGGGCGATTATTACAGTTATGCGGATCAAGGTGTGCTGTAACATTTTTTCCATAAACTCGTTAATATGTATTAACTTTGCCGATTCCTAAAAATTGAAGCGCTTTTTCATATATTGCCTTATTGCCTTGTTTGCAGTTTCTTGTTCTGAATATGCCCGTGTGGTTAAAAAAGGAAACATTACAGAAAAATATGATATGGCTGTCAAATTATACAAGAAAAAGGACTATGTAAGGGCTTTGCCGTTGTTTGAAGAATTGCTGGCCTTTTACCGGGGGAAATCCGAAAGCGAAGAGATTTATCTGTATTATTGTTATTGTTATTATGGTTTAGGTCAATTCGAGCTTGCGGCATATCATTTCAAGAATTTCACAGAGAATTATTACAACAGCAAGTATATCGAGCGGTGCAGTTTTATGTACGCGCATTGCCTTTATAAGGACGCCTTGCCGTACGAACTGGATCAGACTTCCACAATCAAGGCCATAGCAGAAATACAGCTTTTTCTCAACCGGTTTCCCAATTCAAGCGGGATTTATGATACGGTCAGCGTTATACAAAACGGCATCCTGCTTAAAGATAAGGACACCATTACCTATAAAGAGGAAGCCAACGAAGAAATAGAGCAGTTAAGAACGACACTGAAAACAAAGGCATTCCAGAATGCCATGTTGTTTTATAAGATAGAAGATTACAATGCAGCAGTTGTATCGTTTCGGAATGCACTTAAAGATTTTCCAGATATGGAAAATAAAGAACAGATTGAATTCCTGATAGTCAAGTCTTCTTACCTGTTTGCAAAAAACAGTATTGATGAAAAGAAGGTAGAGCGTTATGAGGCTGTTTTTGCAGATTATTCAGAATTTGTCCGCAATAATAAAGCCGGCAGCAGGTATTACGAAGAAGCAGCAGAAATCAATGCCAAAGCCATTGAGGAATTGACAAGACATAAAAAACTCCATAATATTCAATAAAATGAAAGATCAAAAATTATCTCCAAGTGCAGAAGCACGTGACTTGAAAGATTTAGAAAAAGCCACAGGCAACCTGTATCTTTCAACAGTGATCGTTGCCAAAAGAGCTAACCAGATCTCGCAGCAGATCAAAGAAGAGCTTAGCAATAAACTGTCCGAGTTTGCCTCAGATCACGATAATCTGGAGGAGGTACACGAGAACAGGGAACAGATCGAAATCAGCGCAATGTACGAGAAAATGCCTAAGGCTACACTGGTAGCCACCCAGGAATTCCTGAACGATAAGGTATATTTCCGCCTGCCTGACAATGAGTCTGAAGGGTAAACATATCTTATTAGGCGTTACCGGAAGCATTGCCGCTTACAAAGCAGCGTTTTTAACAAGATTGCTAGTGAAGCAGCAGGCAGAGGTCAGGGTTATCATGACTGATGCGGCCAAGTCTTTCATTGCCCCGGTTACCCTTTCCACACTCAGCAGACAACCGGTCCTTTCCGGCCTTTTTAATGAGGACACAGGTGACTGGAACAAGCATGTAGAGCTTGGCCTTTGGGCCGATGCCATGGTTATTGCGCCGGCAAGCGCCAACACGGTTGCGAAAATGGCCAATGGTTTTTGTGACAATTTATTGACAGCTGTTTATCTTTCGGCCAGGTCTGATGTTTTTTTCGCGCCAGCCATGGATCTTGACATGTACAGGCACAGGTCTGTAAGTGATAATATTAAAAGGCTGGTGTCCTTTGGCAATATACTTATTGAACCCGGTGAGGGGGAGCTTGCCAGCGGACTCGAAGGAAAAGGAAGAATGGCGGAACCTGAGGATATTGTTCAACTATTAACAAAACATTTTGCTGCCTGAGTACTTTAAATGTAAAAAGATTGTCATAACAGCGGGGCCCACATATGAAAAAATAGATCCCGTACGTTTTATAGGCAATTATTCTACGGGGAAAATGGGGTATGCCATCGCAGCTGCACTGGCTGAAAACGGAGCCGATGTGCATTTGGTTTCCGGGCCGACACGACTGGAAAAGCCACATGCCGGAATCAGCATGTACCAGGTGGAATCCGCCAGGGAAATGTATGACACCTGTATAAGATTGTTCCCGGATTGTAATATGGCTATTATGGCAGCGGCAGTATCGGATTACAGGCCAGCCACATACAACGACACCAAGATCAAGAAAAAGGACGACCGCATGATCCTTGAGCTGGTAAGGAACCCTGATATACTCGCAGAACTGGGAAAAAGAAAGTCGGAGAGACAAATTGTCATTGGCTTTGCCCTTGAAACCGATAATGAGCTTGAGCATGCAAAGCAGAAACTAGAGGCTAAAAACGCAGATGCCATCGTGCTTAATTCATTGAATGATAAAGGCGCGGGCTTTAGCCACTCCACCAATAAAATTACCATAATTCTAAAAAAAGGTATTATTTTTGAATATCCATTAAAAGAAAAGCGCGACGTAGCAATAGATATCATTACATGTATTTCAGAAAATTTCAATTAAGAATTGTTTTTACACTTTGTACGGTTTTTTTAATGTGGGTATCCGGCAGGGCTCAGGATGTGGAGGCCCAGATTACTGTTATCCATCCAAAGGTACAGATATCTAATACCCAGATATTTTCATCCCTTCAATCGTCCATATCACAGTTTATTAATCAAAGGAACTGGGCAAATGACAAAATATCATCCATAGAACGGTTCAAGATCAATATGCTGGTTGATATTACCGGCTATGAACTGAATTCAAATGATTTTCAGGGAACCATACAAATCCAGGCGACAAGGCCTGTTTACGGGAGCACTTACAATACAGTAGTATTTAATCAACTTGATGCTGAATTCAATTTCCAGTACCAGGAGAACCAGGCGATGGAATTCCAGCAAAGCGCAAATGTATATAACCTTACAGGCATGCTGGCATTCTATGTCAATGTTATTGTAGGACTCAATTATGACACATATTCGTCAGAAGCAGGCAGCCCGTATTACCAGAAGGCCCGCGAGATACTGAACGCCAGCCAGAATATCAGCGGGTGGAGGCCAAACGACGGACAGAGCCTGAAGAACAGGTTCTACCTCATTGATAATCTTACAAATGACCGTTATCTGCCGGTCCGCAAGAGTCTTTACAGTTACCATATGAATGGCCTTGATGTCATGCATAAAGATGTTCAGAAAGGGCGGGACGAAATTTATAAATCACTGGAAAATTTCCAGGAATTGACGCGTGTATTCCCTAATTCCATGTTGCTTAAGGTGTTTTTTAATGCCAAATACAAGGAGCTTATCGAGATTTTTAAAGGTGCTTCTGCCGCCGAACAGTCCAAAGCTATTGAACTCCTTTCGAGAATGGACCCGGCAAATAAGCTTTTTTATGATCAAATAAAGACCTGATGAAACAGGCTGAACTCGGCTTTACATTTGATATTTCACACACATTTGCATCATATTGTGAGGCGAATGAAATCAACCAGGCATTTATTATTACGGATGAGAACACCAGGAAATTTTGCCTCCCCTTATTGCCGCAAAGGTTTCCGGTCATCACTATTCCTCCGGGAGAAGTGTCCAAAACATTGGCTACCGTTGAGACTATTCTTGGGGAGCTTCTGGAAAAAAATGCCGGGCGTCATGCGGTTATTTTTAACCTGGGCGGAGGCGTTGTCACTGATATAGGCGGATTCGCGGCCTCAATATATAAAAGGGGCATCAGGTATGTCAATATTCCCACCACACTGCTGGGGATGGTTGATGCGGCGATAGGAGGAAAGACAGGTGTCGACTTTCAGTTTTACAAAAACTATCTTGGTACCTTTTATCAGCCGGATGCGGTCCTGGTATCGCTGCAATTCCTTGACACGTTGCCGGAGGAAGAAAAGGAAAGTGCCTGGGCCGAAGTGGTAAAAACAGCGTTGATTGCAGGCAAGGAAGTGGTGCGCATGATTAAATCTGAAGAACCGCTACCGAAAATCATTGCTTCCGTGGCCAGCCTGAAGCAGGAGATATGTGAAAAAGATCCCAGGGACGAGGATATCAGGCAGTTGCTCAATTTTGGACATACCATAGGCCACGCATATGAAAGTTACCGCCTGAGCATAGGCGATCCCGTTATGCATGGAACAGCCGTTGCCAAAGGCATGCTGTATGAGACAATACTTGCCGTAAGACTGGGATTGCTTTCGGATGCCGAGGCTGACCGCATGCTTAACCTTATTACCGATCAGACCCATGTATCCGGGCTGAATGAAGAAGAATTCAGGGGATTGATGCCCTTCCTGGCCGGAGATAAGAAAAACCGCCAGGGTTTTATTGTGTTTTCTCTTCCAACGGCCATAGGCCAGGGAGCCTACGGCATCAAGGTTCCTCAGGCAGACCTGAAGTTTTAGGAACAGGGCTTTTTTTTAGAAAAAAACATACTTAATTTGCAGCGGTATAATTTTGGAAGCCGCATGTGAACTTTATATCAATAAGCAATAACATGAGCGCCAGCAAAAAACAAACAAACAGTCAATACATGAATAAACGTGAATTATTGGATAATAAGCGCAGGGAATCTTTGCTTGGAGGCGGTGAGGAGAGGATAAAATCACAGCACTCGAAAGGTAAGCTCACGGCCAGGGAACGCATACATTTTCTTATGGATGAGAACAGCTTCACTGAAATCGGGGCGTTTGTAACCCATCGCAGCAATGATTTTGGCATGCAGAAGCAAAAATTCCCGGGCGACGGCGTTGTGACAGGATATGGAACTATCAACGGGAGACTGGTATATGTTTTTTCGCAGGATTTTACCGTATTCGGCGGATCGCTTAGCGAAACTCATGCGGAAAAGATATGTAAGATCATGGACCTCGCGCTGCAGAACGGAGCGCCTGTCATAGGTCTTAACGACAGTGGCGGAGCAAGGATACAGGAAGGTGTTGTATCATTGGGGGGTTATGCGGATATTTTTTACAGGAATACAATTGCCAGCGGGGTGATACCGCAGATATCGGCCATTATGGGTCCGTGCGCCGGCGGTGCGGTGTATTCGCCTGCGATTACTGATTTTATTGGCATGGTGGAAAACACCAGTTATATGTTTGTTACAGGCCCGAATGTGGTTAAAACCGTAACAAATGAAGAAGTGACCAGTGAACAGCTGGGGGGAGCTTCAGTGCATTCCTCCAAATCAGGTGTGGCGCATTTTTCGTTTGCCAATGAAATAGAATGTCTCTCGAGTCTTAAAAAACTGTTGGGATATATACCTCAGAACTGTGAAGAAACTACTCCCCATCTGCCATACCAGCCCTCGAACGAGGTTCGCGAATCGCTTAAATCCATAGTGCCTGAAAACCCCAACCAGCCTTACGATATGCGTGAGGTGATTGAAGGGCTTGTGGATGCGGAGAGCTTTTTTGAAGTACATAGGAATTTTGCCGAGAATATTGTTGTCGGTTTTGCAAGGCTTGCAGGAAGAAGCATTGGCATCGTAGCCAATAATCCGGCTTCTCTTGCCGGAGTTCTTGATGTTCATTCTTCGACTAAAGGAGCCAGGTTTGTAAGATTCTGCGACGCGTTTAACATTCCTTTGCTGGTGCTTGAAGATGTTCCGGGTTTTCTTCCGGGCACCGATCAGGAATGGAATGCCATTATCACGAACGGGGCCAAATTGCTCTATGCGTTTAGTGAAGCAACAGTGCCTCGCATCACCGTTATTACCCGTAAGGCTTATGGCGGGGCATATGATGTGATGAACAGCAAGCATATAGGGGCGGATATGAATTTTGCATGGCCCAGCGCCGAGATTGCGGTTATGGGCGCCAAAGGTGCCGCGGAAATCATCTTCAAAAAGGAAATTACCAATGCAAATGATCCTGAGTCGGCCTGGAAGGAAAAAGAAGCGGAATACGCGGAGATATTCGCCAATCCTTACCGCGCGGCTGAGCGTGGTTTTATTGATGATGTGATATATCCTGAAGAAACCAGGACCAAGCTCATTAATGCCTTTAAAATGCTTGAAAACAAAGTGAAAAACCTCCCCAGGAAAAAACACGGCAATATTCCATTATAAAGACACAGTCTAAAATGAAATTAATTTCAATAGTTGTTCCTTGTTACAATGAGCAGGAAGTGTTTGCAGAGACCTATAAGCGTCTTACGGCAACGTTCAGCCAGCTGGATCCTTCAAAATACCAATATGAGATAATATTCGTCAATGACGGGAGCCGGGATAATACGCTGGAGCAGATAAAAGGGGTTATAGCCATGGACAGCCGTGTAAAGGGCATTAATTTCTCCAGGAATTTCGGGCATCAGATCGCTATAACAGCAGGACTAGACAACTGTCAGGGTGCCGCTGCCGTTGTGATAGACGCCGACCTGCAGGATCCTCCTGCGGTTATTTTGCAGATGATAGAGAAATGGGAGGAGGGTTTTGACGTAGTGTACGGGAAAAGGATGGAACGCGCCGGGGAAAGCACCTTTAAACTGCTTACAGCAAAGTGGTTTTACCGTTTTATCAACCGCCTGAGCGATGTGGATATACCATTGGATACCGGCGATTTCAGGTTGATGGACCGAAATGCCCTGAACCAATTCCTCAGCATGCGTGAATCATATCGTTTTGTAAGAGGTATGGTAGCCTGGATAGGTTTTAACCAGATATCAGTTGAATACGACCGGGAAGTCCGTTTTGCGGGAAGTACGAAGTACCCGCTTAAAAAGATGTTAAGACTGGCCAGCGACGCCATACTTTCGTTTTCAACGACACCTTTGAAAGTGGCATCCTTTGTCGGTTTTATCACCTCCATCATCGCTTTTGTCGGTATTGTTTACTCGCTTTACATGCGCCTGTTCACCGATAATTTTGTTGAAGGCTGGACACTGCTGATGATATCCATTTTGCTGATAGGCGGCATTATCCTCCTGGTACTGGGCATTATCGGTGAATATGTCGGAAGGATTTACGGCGAAATCAAAAAGAGACCTCTGTATATAATTAAGGATAAGATAGGATATGAGTAATAAGAAAGAAGCCAGGACTATTAATATTGTGGGAGCTGGCTTTACGGGTTTATCCCTGGGATATTACCTGGCGAAAAACGGCTGGAAAGTCAGTATTTTTGAAAAGGATTCCTCGCCGGGCGGTCTCGCCGGCTCATTCAAAGTGGAGGGTGAGAACCTGGAAAAGTTCTATCATCACTGGTTCACTAACGATAAGGAAGTAATTGACCTGATCAGGGATCTTGGCAAGGAAGATCATATTCTTATAAGGCCCACCAGGGTAGGTATGTATTATTCCAACAACTTTTTCAGGCTGAGTTCACCGCTCGATCTCCTTAAGTTTAAGCCATTAAGCATTATTAACCGCATCCGTCTCGGTTTTGTCGTCCTGGCGGTCCGTTCGGTCAGAGACTGGAAAAAACTTGAGAATATTACCGCAAAGGACTGGCTGATAAACATCTGTGGCAAACAGGGTTACCAGGTAGTATGGGAGCCCCTTCTGAAAGGCAAGTTCGGCCGTTTTGCCGAATCAGTGTCGGCCGTGTGGTTCTGGAACAAGCTGAAGCTTCGCGGCGGTAGCCGGGGCAAGCAGGGTAAGGAGTTTCTTGCATATTATAAAGGAGGATTTGCGTCACTGGCCGATTCTATGATAGAGAAGGTAAGGCAGGCGGGCGGTGAGATTTATTTGTCACAGGAAATCATAGAAGTGGATAAGGAAGGCAGTGTAAAACGGCAGGACGATGTAGTGTTTAAAGCTGATTATACTGTTCTGACGACCCCTTTGCCCGTTGCAGCCAGGCTTCTTGAAAAATCTACCGACAGCGCCTTTACGGCAGGTCTTCGCAAAGTGAGTTATGTGGGCAATGTTTGCCTTACACTTGAATTAAGCAGGAGCCTGAGTGAAATATACTGGCTGAACGTCAATGATCCCGGCTTTCCATTTGTGGGCATCATCGAGCATACAAATTTTGAACCCAAGGAAAGCTACAAGGGCAGGCATATCGTATACCTTTCCAAATATCTGCCCACGGACGAGCCGCTGTACAATTTGACCGAGGAAGAATTTTTCGATTATGCCATTCCGTTTGTGCAAAAGATGTTTCCTGATTTCAGCAGGGACTGGGTTCTGGACTATCACGTCTGGAAAGAGCCGTATTCGCAGCCATTGGTAACCATGCATTACAGCAGGATTATTCCGCCTTACCAGACCCCCATCAGCAATGTGTATATCAACACCATGGCACAGATATACCCTGAGGACCGTGGAACCAATTACGCAGTAAGGGAAGGCCGGAAGATGGCCGAAAGATTCATAGCAGAAACCTCAGAGTAAACTGTTTATGCACATAAAATGTGTATGTTTGGCCGCTTTGTTCCTCCCGTTGTTTAAATCTGGAGCGCAGGTGGACGTTTCAAGCCGCGAACGTGCTTTTTACAGGGAGCAAAAGCCAAAGTCCGGTACTACCCGGATATGAACTGATCAAAACGGACAGTTTGTGAGTTCCGTATCTTTTTTTGTACTTCATTTGTCCATAAATTTCTTCTATGTGGTTAGTTGAAAAGTCCATATTGTACAGGTTGAAATTAATTTTTTCCACAATTTCGACGAATATGTCCTCCCCTAGAAAATACAGGGCCTCACACGTGATCTTTTAAGTATTTATACCCGTATGTGATTGTCATTTTTCTTTCATTTTTAAAGAAAATTATCTTTTTTTTGAAACGTTTTTGTGTCTCCGTGCGTCTAAGAGATAAAAAGGCACAATAATTGAATACTTTATTGTGTTATACAATTACAACATGAATACCCAAATGACTACAGAAAAAAACTATCCAAAGGTTAGAAGCCGTAGGAAAGGTATGGAAAAACCTGTCCGAAAAAGCGGTGAAGGTGTTAAACAAGGTCCCGCAGGAGTTTAATCCCGTCAGGCTATCGTCCCTTCTTTCATTCGCTCAGCGTTTTCAGCCATCTTCAAAGCGTCTATCATCTCCTGTATGTCCCCGCTGAGAAACGAATCCAAAGCATATATGGTCATATTGATCCTGTGATCAGTCACGCGGCTCTGCGAAAAATTATAAGTCCTTATCTTTGCACTTCTGTCTCCACTTGCCACCAAGGTTTTTCTTGTATGGGCAATCTTTGAATGATGCTCTTCCAGAGCCCTTTCGTAAAGCTTGGTCCTGAGCATTTGCATGGCCCTTTCCCGGTTCCCCAACTGTGAACGCTCTACCTGGCAGACTACTACAATGCCTGTCGGGCGGTGTGTCAGCTGCACTTTTGTTTCCACCTTGTTGACGTTCTGTCCGCCTGCCCCGCCGCTCCTGCTTGTCTGCATATCAATGTCGGCAGGGTTGAGCTGTACATCTACTTCTTCAGCCTCAGCCAGGACAGCTACCGTAGCGGCAGATGTATGAACCCTTCCCTGGCTTTCAGTCTTGGGAACCCTCTGCACCCGGTGTACTCCGCTTTCATATTTCAGGTCACCGTATACATTGGTGCCGGTCACTTCCAGTATCACTTCCTTATAACCGCCTGCGGTACCCTCATTTTCGTCCATGATTTCCACTTTCCATCCGCGGTTTTCACAGTAGCGCATGTACATTTTCATCAGGTCGCCGGCAAAAAGACTGGCTTCATCACCGCCTGTTCCGGCGCGAATCTCAATAATTGCGTTCTTTGCGTCTTCAGGATCTTTAGGGATTAAAAGCAGTTTTATTTTTTCTTCGAGAGGTCCTATTTTTTCCTGCATTTCATCAGCTTCCTGCCTGGCCATTTCCTTCAGGTCCGGATCCTTTTCATTGGCCAGCATATCTTTAGCCTGCTGGTAATAATTCAGAGTGTTCCGGTATTCCTCTATTGTGGCCACCACCTCCTTCAGGTCGCTGTATTCCTTGTTCAACTGTGTGAAACGCTTCATGTCCTGCATCGTGTCGGCGCTGCTGAGCAATAGCTCCACCTCTCTGTAACGGGCTTCGATAGCCTCTAATTTCTCTAGCATGGTTGGGCGGCTTTTCCTGTTATTTTTCGGAAAAAGTCTGCAAAATTACGTATTCATCCGTTAATACGTACAATCTTTCTTTCTCAATCCGGATACCCCTTGTATTGGGGGGTAAAGCCAGATCGGATTTTTTTACAGTGAAATCCAGCGTATTGAATACGTATACCTGGTTTCCCTTCAGGTATATGATTTTTTCCTTCACAAATTCGAGCCTCTGCAGGCTGTCCATCAGCTTGACACATTGAAAGGTCTGCAACGTATCTATAAGTTTTATTTTGCTAAAATTGGCAAAAACGTCGAATTCCAGAATCTTCCCCTGGTTCAGCATGAAGACAGAGGTGTTGACATCTACAATCATTGATGGAAGAATGTCAGGTCCGATAGTCAGCGTGTTAAAAGATGCACTTTCCGTTACAAGCCTCAGGTTCTTGCTGTACTTTTTAAGTTTAAGGTCAGCCATGTCGAAAAGCCAGAGCTGGTTATCGCCGCTCCTCCCTATGCAAGGCACCTGCGAAACCCCGATCATTTCAAGGTCTATCTCGCCGAGAAGGTTTAGCATGTTGTCGAGGAAAACAACCTTGTTCTGGTCGCGGTAAAATACATAAATATCAAACGGATTGGCCGCATCGAGTGATGTGACTTTGCCCAGAACTTTAAAATTGGCGGTCGCCATCTTCCTGCCATTTTTGTCGTATTTGACAATATCGTTTGTGGGTGTGATGACAAACAGGTTTCCCAGATTATCAGTGGTAATGCTGCTGCCCGGCGGAACGCTTATGCTATCGCTTAAGCCGGGATCCTGGCCTTTCAGGACGGCAAAGCAGGATAAAGCCATATACAGAAGCAAGTATTTCATTCTGTAGGTTTAAAATACTTCAGTTCAATATTTGTGCCATCAAAAACTGCATACGAAAAGTCGTTCACCCATTCCCCGAGGTTAATATACCTTGAACGGTTGTCAAGCTGCACATCCAGGGGAAGATGGCGGTGCCCGCAGATGAAATAATCGATATGTGACTCTTTCAGTTTGTCTTTACAGAACAGCGCGATGAATTCTTTGTCATCTCCAAGGTAAATCTTGTCGGAATCGCCTTTGCTGATACGGCTTTTGAACGACATATACCGCGCGAGTTTCACACCGAGGTAAGGATGAAGGAACCCGAAGAGGGCTATGGACAAGCGGCTCCTGAAAATTTTCCTTATCAGCTTATACCCGTTATCCCCCGGACCTAACCCGTCCCCATGATGAATAAAGAACTTTTTGCCGTTCCGTTCCAGTTCAAGTTCATCCGAAATCACCTTCAATCCCAGTTCGTTCTCCAGGTATCCGAAAGTCCACATGTCATGATTGCCTTTAAAGAATGTGACCGGGATGCCTGAATCGCTTATTTCGGCAAGTTTCCCCAATAACCTGGTAAACCCTTTTGGAACAACGTACCGGTATTCAAACCAGAAATCGAACACATCGCCGACAAGGTATATTTCAGCCGCGTCATGCTTAATGGTGTCAAGCCATTTGCAGATGAGTTTTTCGCGCTTGAGGGACGATGCAGCCTCGGGAACGCCCAGGTGAAAATCTGAAGCAAAATAAATATGTGTTTTAGTGCTGTTCAATTGCAAAGAAAGGTTCAAAGATAAGGGAATTAAGATTTACCCGCCACCCCTGATGAAGCCGCTGGACCATGGTATGGTTAAGCGTTATGAACAGACACGGAGACGGGCCTCCCGCGTGACCATGCACGCTAAAAGCGATTGGTTTGACCGCCAACCGAATGTTCCCACATCGAATAAAACATTAACTCAACGATGGGTTGACGGGACGTGTCATGCTTATATTATATTTGTCTTATGGAAATTATCGGGCTTTTTACTGCAGCCATGAAGGATAGGAGACGATTGTTGGGAATATACCAGTTTATCTCCATGTTTGGCATTGTTCTGGTGTTGCTCAGGCAATTTCTAGAGACTGACAAAACATTCCTTTTCCTGTTGTGGAATTTTTTTCTCGCAGGCCTGCCTCTGATCTTCAGTTCCATTATGGTGCAGATGTCCAGGAACCGTTATAACCGTCAATGGATTATCTTTCTCGGCCTGGTATGGCTTGTGTTTCTCCCCAATGCTCCTTATATGCTGACAGATTATATCCATGTGATGTATGGTGACAGGGGATATTGGATGCTTGATGCGTTTACGCTCAGCTGGTTTGCCGTGGCGGCCTTTGCAGCGGCCGTCATCTCCCTTAATGATGTGTCAGGACTGCTATTGACCCGCTTCAACCGTTATCAGGTGTCAATGATTGTCTTCACCATCTGCCTGATGTGCAGTTTCGGCATTTACCTGGGGCGCGACCTGCGTTTTAACAGCTGGGATGTAATCATGAGGCCCAAAGCTATCGTTTCAGAAACCGTGGTGCGTTTGAGTAATCCCATGGCTGACTTCGCCACATGGGTGAGTGCAGGCATCATCGGCCTTCTTTTATTCCTGGTGTACCAGGGGATGAAACTGGTTGAAAATCATCCGCGCGGCTAGCCTTTAAACGTTCCGGCTGCCAGGGATAATATTTTATTTTTTTGACCAACATTTGTCAAAAAAATGTAATATCGCGACGTCATGTCTAAAACTAAACTATTTCTGCAGCTGATCATTGTTATCATTGCCATATTCTCACTTTCCGCAGCCATATGGATAATGATGAAAGTGCTGACCGTGATTTACCCCGATAAATATCTTTTTGTGACGTCGGTCTATGTGATGTCGATGCTCTTGATAGCGCTGATAATAGGTTTTTTTATCAAGTATCTTTCCAAGTCCTCATGGCATGGCATAACATGGACTTCTGTAGCTCTTACCTGTTTATGCGCGATTTATATCGCACTTGAATTTAAACCTATGTATAATATATATCTGCCTGATAATTTCAGAGGGGAGGTATATTTGTTCGTAACCGGGGAGGATAAGGACCAGTTCAATATCGATAATCTAGGTATTGCCAATGTGAGTCTCGGTATTGGTTACATCAGCAGGAGCACGTATGATAAGGGTTTTATCCCAGTCATCATGCAGCAGGGAAAGGAGATCAAAGGCCGCTCATACAGCCGCGGCACTATGCGTGGAGTGGGTTTCATCGTCCGGTATTATCATGTAAGTGTAGGTGCTAAACATCCTGGCGATCAAACAATCAATGTTGGCGTACTTTATGGAGAAAATCATGTGGATACCACAAGGATATTGAAGATAAAGAATTAATGATGGGTGGTTCCTTCAAGCCAAAACCACGCTGTTTTTACAAACAGCTGTTTTTTGTTTCTTGCCCTGCTTACAAGCAAGCTTGACGCGGGCTGCGAAA
>CALMKH010000239.1 GCA_937867025.1 uncultured Bacteroidota bacterium
TGCCTTACAGGCGCAACCCGGATAAGGATAACCTTTTGACTGTATTCACGGATAACTGTGGTACATGCAGCACAAAACACGCTTTGCTGAAACTGGTGGCCGATGAGCATTTTGCCCATGGAATCCAACTGATCCTTTGTCTTTTCAGAATGAATGCCCGCAACACCCCGAAAGCAGCTCAAGTACTTAAGGATAAAGGCATTGATTATATTCCTGAAGCGCATATGTATCTGAAATACAACGGTTACATCCATGATTTCACCGGTGCGGGATTCACACCCTCAAACTACGAAAACGATATATTGGAAGAACTGGAAATCGGTCCCGGTCAGGCCAACAGATTCAAGGTGGAATATCACAAGAAATATCTGCATAACTGGCTCATACTGAAAGACAGTCCGCAAATATCTTTTGCCGGGCTCTGGGAAGCAAGGGAAAACTGCATTGCAGCGCTTGCCGGGAATTAAGTCAAACAGCTGAAAATTGCAGCCAAAACGGGCACTTTTGGGCTTTTTTTATTTAAATATTAGCCGTATTTTTGTAAAATTAATATGGCATATAACTGTATTCTTTATGAGCAAAGTGGAAATATTACCACCATTACCCTTAACCGCCCTGATGTGTTCAATGCTTTTAACGATGAGCAAAGCTATGAATTGCAGGATGCTTTAAAGGCTGCCAGAAAGGATGACCATACACGCGTGATTGTCCTGACCGGGGCAGGAAAAGCCTTTTGCAGCGGACAGGACCTTAAGGCCATTGCAGGCGCTGAAAAACGGTCGTTCATAGATTCATTGCACAAACGTTACAATCCTATCATCAGGGAGATGAGAAATATGCCTAAACCTATTATCTGCAGGTTGAACGGTGTGGCTGCCGGTGCGGGATGCTCCCTTGCCCTGGCTTCGGATTTTATTATTGCTTCGGAAAACGCCAGCCTGATAGAAGTCTTTATCAATGTGGCACTTGTAATGGACAGCGGATCGTCCTTTTTCCTCCCAAGGCTTGTGGGCAGTGCCCGTGCATTCGAACTCAGCACAATGGGTACCAAGGTCAGCGCCAGACAGGCGTTCGACTGGGGAATGGTCAACCGCTGCGTTCCGGCAGACAAGCTGGATGAAGAAACCCAACACATTGCAGAGTATTATGCCAACGCTCCCACCAAAGCCATAGGACTGATGAAAAAACTGCTGAACAGATCGTTCAACAGCGACCTGGAAACCATGCTTGAATACGAGGCGTATTGCCAGGAAACCGCAGGCAGCAGTTCCGATAATAAGGAAGGTGTGGCAGCATTCAATGAAAAACGGAAACCCGTTTTCACAGGAAAGTAAATTAATGTGCATGAAAAAATATTTTGTTTGTTTTATCGTCTTACTGTGTGTTTTCCCGCTTAAAGCACAAACCAATCCCGAACCTTGCGGTTATATGCAGGAGGTGGAAAAGATCCTTAAGAAACAGCCTAATTTCCTCACCTGGCAAAACGCCATGATACAAAGCGCGATGTCTGAATATGCAGACTTGCAAAGCGCCAAAAGAAGAATAGTGGCTGACACCCTGTTCTACCAGATTCCTGTTGTTTTCCATGTGTTATACAACGATTCACTCAATGAGAACATCAACATTTCCTACATCTACAGCCAGCTTGAGGAGTTGAACCTGGCTTTCAGGAAAATGACTGCCGACACACAGCGCATACGTCCCGTATTCAAGGATATCGCTGCAGATGTCAGAATACAATTCGTGCTGGCAAACAAAGACCCAGACGGGAATCCCACAACCGGCATTACCAGGACCTACACCACAAAAACCACCTTCGCCACCAATATCTACGGGGCATACAATGACGACATGAAGTACACCGGCAGGGGCGGCAAAAGTGCATGGAACCCTACAAGGTACCTGAATATATGGACATGCAATATGCGTTTTCCCAACCAGGTGTCAATGACCCTTGGTTTTGCAACACCTCCTACAGGGGCCCCAAACTGGTGGGGTAATGTCACCAAGGATTCCACCGATATTGAATCAGGAGTCGTACTGCACTATTCTATTGTCGGAAGGGATAACCCGCTTGCGATTTCCAATAACGTGGAAGGAAAGACCGCCATTCATGAGGTAGGTCATTACCTTGGACTGCGCCACGTATGGGGCGACGGTAACACCCAGACCGGATGCACTGTGGATGACGGTATATTTGATACGCCCAATTCAAGGACCAGGAATTACTCCTGCAACAAAACCTCACCTCCCAACTCATGTATTGATGCCGTAAACGACCTGCCCGACCAGACAGAGAATTATATGGATTATTCACTGGATGGATGTGCTGCCATGTTCACCAAACAACAGGCATACCTGATGCGTTATGTACTGAATAACTTCAGGACCGGGCTTCCATACCGCGAGATCACCCACGACACTGTTTTTGACAATACCAGCATTGAGATGTACCCTAATCCACTCAGGCACGGACAGGACCTGAAACTGCAGATAAGCAGTCCCGATAAAAAACAGTTCACCGTACAGATAATCGACATAAGCGGCAAACAACTGCTCAGACAAACGGTAAATTCCAATACGGTTGAAGCTGTCAGTATATCGGGCCTTGCCAATTCTGTTTACTTTGTCATTATCAGCGATACCGATAACAGGGTGCTGGAACGGAAAAAACTGCTGATCCTTTAGCACAAATGAAGCTTAGCTGGCTTAAACACTTTGAACATTCGCTTCATCACTTTATTTTCCTTATATTTTGCTGTATTTACCTGTTACGCCTTTACCATACAGGTATAACATACCACCGGTTTGAAAAGGTGCTCAACGAAGACGCATTCGGGTATTATTCCATACTTCCCGCAGTTTTCAAGTACCATGACCCACAATTTCAGTTCCTGGACAGCAGTGTCCGGCGCCTTCCGGCGTATTCTCATTATATCCCTCCTGTTGTCAATAAAGCCCCTAATGGCAGAAAGGTTATCAAATACTATTCAGGGGTAGCCTTGCTACAACTGCCATTTTACCTTGCAGGCGATATTTTGTCCCGCGCCGATACTCCGGCGACCGGCTATGAGCCAGTATATCATTTTGCCATTCTTGGCTCGGTGGTATTCTACCTTCTGCTGGGTTTATTCCTTTGCAAACGCATTCTGACCGGGTTTGGCATGCATCCTGTTGCCGCTTCCGTACTTCCTTTCATCATGTTATTCGGAAGCAACCTGTATTGTTATACAACATACGACCCCGCATATAGCCATGTTTATTCTTTTTTCGCACTGACTGCCTTCCTGTATTTCCTTATAAAGCTCAAAA